>DATHTG010000417.1:0-3953 GCA_035463515.1 Candidatus Limnocylindrales bacterium | reverse complement strand
AAGGGTGCAGTCAAGGAGGTGGTCGTCCGCTATCGCGGCGGGCAACCGCCGAGGCCGAGGATCCAGGCGCAACCCACGTCCGACACGACCGCTGCCAGGAACAGCCAGAGGACGACGGGCACCAAGGCGATCGCGGTGATCGCAGCCAGGCCGACGACGAGCGGGTCCTTCACGCCGCGAGCATGTCGCCGGCGCGTCTGCCTCCGAACCGTTCGATGCGGAGCTGCGTCACGGTCGTTCCGCCCTGCAGGACCTCAGCGCCGACCGAGCGGTCCCACTCCCGCCGCGCACTGCGCCGGAAGTCCCGACGGCCGACCGCGCCCCGCCCTACACGCCGGCGCCTCGCTGGCTCCGCCGCTGCTGGCCGATCGCCTTGCCGATCCGCCGACTGACGAGCGCGACGGTCGGCATCGGGTCGCGCACGGAAAGCACGCCGAAGTCGCGCGTCCCGCGCCAGCTCTGGAGGACGGCCCCGACCGATGCCTCATGACGCCGGATCCGCTGCCATGACGCGCGCGCCTCGCGGAACGGGATCATGCATTTCCGGCCGTCGACCTGCTCCGCCTGCGGGCCGAGCGGCAAACCGGCCAGCGTCGCGTAGAGCCGCCACGAACCGTCGACGCCGCACGCGTCAGCCAGCCCGAAGTTGGCCGGGACGCGCACGTTCACCTCGATCAGATACAACTCACCGTCACGCGCATTCCGCTTCGTCTCGAACGATGCGATCCCGTGGTATCCGACGTGGCCGAGGATCCGTCGACTCATGGCCATCGTCGCCGGCACGCGCGCCGCTTGATTGAGCGACCCGACGCCATAGTCGAGCGGCCACTGCCGGATCTTCCGTCGGCCGTATTCGAGCGTGTACGAGCCATCCGGCTGACGCACCGTCACGGCGGCTTCGAGCCGGTGTTCGCGGCCAGGGATCACTTCGGTCAGCAGGAAGTCGATCCCGTGGTCCAACAACCGACCCGCCCGTTCGAGAAGGTCCCGCCGCGTCGCGACGGGGACGGTGCCGAAACCCACCAGCACCTTGGCCTTGTGACCCATCCGCGCCTTGAGGACGCGGGGGAAGCGTAGATCCGGGAGGACCGCGGCGAGATCGTCGAGGTCGCGGATGTGGTGATAGGCCGGCACCCGGATCCCGATCGACGACGCGATCCGATACGACTCGAGCTTGTCCATCAGCCGCAGGTGGAGGCCGTCAGCGGACTCGAACGTCCGCAGGTTGGGCGGGAGGACCGCGCGATGCTCGGTCAGCCACTCGGTCGCCGAGTCGGACCCGGACAGCACGACGCCGCCGCCATCCTCCGCGAGGGCGTGCAACGCGTCGAGCCACGGTTCGGGCTCACGGATCGGGTCGGGCAACACGTCGCCCTCGACGCCACGACTCGCCGCGATGTAGCTGTACTCAGGACTGGTGAGCACGTGGACGTCGACGCCCCGACGATGGAGGGCGCGAGCGACGGTCAGGCAGCCGTCATTGGGCTGCACGATGATCGCGCGCGGCAGCGATCCTGGGTCAGCCGCGCGCAGCGGCGGACTCATGCTGCGTTCGTACCACCCGTACCCGGCCGGACTCGGGACGGGCACGCTCTGGTCGGCACTGGGGCGACCTCCTCCTAGGGCGTACGTCTCGTCAGAGACCATGATGCCGATCCGGTGCTAACGGTCTGCTATCGCGAACGACCTGTGAGGGCGAACGGAGGCTTGCAACCACCGTGCGGACGTCGTTCGGGATGACGTGGACGCGAGAGGGCACTGTTAGACTCAGCGCGATGGCCGCCTCCACGGCGCGCCCGATCGGAGGAGGGGCATGGATCTCGCGCCCATCATCATCATCGCCGTCATCGTCCTGTTGGTCGTGTTCGCGATCGGGATCTACAACTCCCTGGTCCAGAAGCGACTCCGGATCGACGAGGCCTTCGCTCAGATCGAGGTCCAGCTCAAGCGACGCCACGACCTGATCCCGAACCTCGTGAATGCCGTCAAGGGCTACATGGGGTTCGAGCAGAAGGTCCTCACGGACGTGACGAACGCCCGCGCGGCTGCCGTCGCGGCCGGGAGCCAGGGCCCGGCCCAACAGGCCGCCGCCGAGAATGCGCTCACCGCCACGCTCCGCTCGCTGTTCGCGGTCGTGGAGAACTACCCGGATCTCAAGGCGAACCAGAACGTCCTGGAGCTCCAGGAGCAGCTGACGACGACCGAGAACCAGATCTCGTTCTCCCGGCAGCACTACAACGCGACCGTCCTCGACTACAACACGTCGATCGCGACGTTCCCCAACATGCTCCTCGCGGGGCCGTTCGGGTTCACGAAGCGCGAGTTCTTCGACGCCGAGCCCGAGGCTGCCAATGTCCCGAACGTCGACCTCAGCCTGAGCTGATCCCCAGCGGCGGCTGAGCGGCGCCCCGGGGAGGGACCGTGGCCGGGACGTCCTTCTACGAGCAGATCTCCGCCAACAAGCGGAACTCGTTCCTCATGGCGGCGTTCGTCGTCGCCCTGCTCGCGCTGCTCGGTTTCACGATCGGCTACGCGGTGTCGGGGTCGATCGAGGGCGCCGTCGCGGTGACCGGTTTCGCGACGCTGCTGGGTGGGGCGAGCGGCGCCTTCACGTATTTCGCCGGCGACTCACTGGTCCTGGCGGTCAGCCAGGCCCGGCAGGTCGACGAGGCCCAGGCCCCGAAGCTCATGAACGTCGTCCGCGAGTTGGCGATCGCGGCGAACATCCCGATGCCCAAGGTGTACGTCATCGACGACACCGCGCCGAACGCCTTCGCCACGGGACGGGATCCGCGGCACGCATCCGTGGCGATCACGACGGGTCTGCTGGAGAAGCTGGACCGCGAAGAGCTGCAGGGCGTGATCGGTCACGAGCTGGCGCATGTCCGGAATCTCGATATCCGGTTCTCGTTGATCGTCGCGGTGATGGTCGGGGTGATCGCGATCCTCGCCGACTTCTTCCTTCGTTTCACGTTCTGGGGCGGAGGCCGGTCGCGGGATCGCGACGGCGGCGGAGGAGGCGGTGCCCAGGCCGTCATCTTCGTCGTGGCGATCGTGCTGGCCATCCTCGCGCCACTCATCAGCCGGTTCATCCAGCTCGCCGTCTCGCGACAGCGCGAGTACCTCGCCGATGCCTCATCCGTCGAGCTGACGCGGAACCCGTACGGCCTCGAGCGGGCGCTGGCCAAGATCTCGTCCGACAAGGACGTGCTCGAGGTCGCCAACCGTGGCACCCAGCACCTCTATTTCACGAACCCGATCAAGAAGTTCGAAGAGCGCTCGTCGAACCTGATGTCGACCCATCCGGCGATCGTCGACCGTATCAACCGACTGCGGCAGCTCACCGGGGAGCGACCGCTGGACGCGTCCGACATCGCGCAGCTGGCGGGTCTCGAGTAGCCGCAGGCAGCCGCCGTCGGGCGGCAACGAGTCCGGCGGTGGGGAGCCGGTCAGATGGCAGCCGTCGGAAGGCCCGTGGTATCCTGCGCTCCGCCGACGGCACCCCGTGGGGCGACCATCGGGCCGAGGTAGCTCAGTCGGTAGAGCACGCGACTGAAAATCGCGGTGTCGCCAGTTCGATCCTGGCCCTCGGCACCATCTTTCGAAGGTGGTCGAACATCGAGCGGAAGTGGCTCAGTTGGTAGAGCATCACCTTGCCAAGGTGAGGGTCGCGGGTTCGAGTCCCGTCTTCCGCTCCAGTATCCTCCCCGAAGGCCCCGCTGCCCCTTCGTCTAGTGGTAGGACAGCGGACTTTGGATCCGTGAACCGAGGTTCGAATCCTCGAGGGGCAGCCAGCACCGCGCGGTGACGCGGCGCACCCCGCTCGGGCGACGTGGTGAAGTGGTTCAACACGGGGGTCTGCAAAACCCCTATTCACCGGTTCGAATCCGGTCGTCGCCTCCACAATCCTGGCACGACTAGGCCCTTCAGGGCCGGATGGTGCTGACGCCCAC
>DATHTG010000416.1:0-4913 GCA_035463515.1 Candidatus Limnocylindrales bacterium | reverse complement strand
ATCTTGGAGTGATGGCCCGAGTGAAGGACGATCAGCCCCATCCCGTCGAGGACCCGGCGCTGGACCCGGTCGACGATGGCTTCGTCGACCTCGCCGTGGGCGACGTGGCCCCACCACGTGAGCACCTCCGTCCCAGCCAGGACCTCGTCCGACAGCCCGTGCTCCGGCTCATCGAGCGTGGCGGTGCGGACGTCGAAGCCGGCCTCGCGCAGTCCTGACGCGATCGCCGTATGGATCCCGTCCGGGTAGACGGCTGCGACCGGGGCATCCGAGCGTTCCTGTCGGTGCTCTCCCCAGACGGTGACGCGGGTCATGACGCCGCCGCGGTCAGGATCGGGCTCGGCAGGATCCCGTCGGCGATCGGTGCGGCACGTCGAAGCGCGACGACCTTTCCGCCGCTCTCCGCCGATGACCGGATGGCGTCCCACAGTCGTGCCATGCGCAGCCCGACCTCGGGCGGATTCGGGTTCGCGAGGTGCCCCTCTCGGACGGCGACGTACGTCCCCCAGACCGAGGTGGGCGAGGTCATCGGGACCTTCCGCAACCGGCGTCGCCCGGCCCGCTGGAGTTCGAGCACCTCCCCGAAGATGCCCGTCCGCAGGATCGCATCCGTCGTGAAGAATCGGACATCGGAGTCGCACGACGGGATCGCGCGTCCGCAGGCGTTCATCGTCACGAGTGCGCCGGACGATAGGCGGCCCATCACGACCGACCGGATATCGACCGGGTAGCCGTCGTCCTCCTGCCAGGCAGCGACCTCGCTGAAGTCCTCGCCAGCCAGGTCGGTGACCGTGTTGAGCATGTGTGCGCCGGTATCGAACATGAAGCCGCCGCCCGATGCCTCCGGTTGCTGCCGCCACGAACCGGCCGTGTTCGTCGCCCAGTCCTGCCAGACGACCGCGCTGATGTTGAGGATCGGCCCGAGCTCGCCCGACCTGAGCAGGCGCCGCGCCTCGCTCCCGCGCGGTGAGAGCGTGCCCTGGAAGGCGACCATCAGCGTTCGTCCGGTCCGGTCGCGCACGTCGATCAGCCTGTCGGCTTCCGTCGCCGACATCACCATCGGCTTTTCGAGGACGACGTCGATGCCCGCCTCCATGCACGCGGACGCCTGCTCGAAATGGAGCACGTGGGGCGTGACGATGACGACCGCATCCAGCTCGCTGCCGAAGCGATCGACGAAGCGTTTCCAGTCGGGCTCGTTCGGCGGGACCGGCAGCCCGCGCTCCTCGAACAGCTTCGCAGCCAACGCAGCGGCGGCATCAGACGGTTCGCAGATGGCGACGACGGGACTGTCGCTGTGGTCGAGGATGTCGCGGAGGTGGCCGCGAGCCATCATCCCGAGGCCGATGAATCCGACGCGGGCGGCGGTGGGTCGACGCATGACGCTTGGGCATCCCTCGTTCGTGTGCCGTCCCCTCCGGCACTGACTGGCAGAGGCTAGCCCACGCTCGGCGGCTTTTGCTGCTCCTCCGCGCGCCGCCCGACCTGATGTCGGTGCGATCGGTCACCGTCTCGATCGGCTGTTGACAGGCATCGCGCCGGCTGTATTATTCCGATAGGTTAATTAACCAAGAGGCGAAATGCAGACCATCGAGGATCCGCTCAGCGCTACGTTCGCCGCACTCGCCGACCCGACCCGCCGCGCCATCCTGGCCCGGCTGGCGAAGGGTGACGCGACGGTCGGCGAGCTGGCCGCCCCATTCGACATCAGCCTTCCCGCGATCTCGAAGCACCTCAAGGTGCTCCAGCGGGCTGGCCTGATCGAGCAGGGCCGGCAGGCGCAGTGGCGGCCGTGTCGGCTGACGCCGGAACCGCTCCGCGACCTCGCCGATTGGGTCGCGCAGTACAAGCGGCACTGGGAGGAGAGCTTCGATCGGCTCGATGAGTACCTCAAGGAGATCCAGAAGGAGGACCGGCGCGATGACGATGACGATCGATAGCCAGAAGGTCACCTCGAGAGCGGAAGGAGTCGGACCGATGGCGGTGGAGCAGCTCGGCAACGAGCGGACGAAGGCCTACACCGACGGGCCCGACCTCGTGATGGAGCGCGTGTTCGACGCGCCACGCGAGCTCGTCTGGAACGTCATGAACGATCCGGACCAGGTCTCGAACTGGTGGGGCCCACGGGGCCACAGCGCCACCGTCGAGGCGATGGACCTGCGTGTCGGCGGCACGTGGCGGTGGGTCGGCCACACGCCCGATGGTCGCGATGTGCCGTTCACCGGTGAGTACCTGGAGGTCGATCCGCCCTCGAAGCTCGTGTACACCGAGATCTTCGATGTCCCGCCATTCAACGAGCCGGGCTCCGCGGCGATCAACACGATCACGTACGAGGACCTCGGCGGTCGGACCAAGGTCGTCGCGCGCAGCCGGTTCCCATCGGTCGAAAGCCTGGAAGGCGCGCTGTCGACGGGCATGATCGGTGGCGCGCTGGAGGCGTACGACCGGCTCGGCGAGCTGATCGACGCGGCCGCTCGCGGCTGACCCGGTACCTCTCCCCCGCACCACTCGGCCCGTCGGGCGTGTGCCCGGCGGGCCTCCGATTCCCGGGATCGTTGAGGCCAGTGAGCGGCTTGTCGCCGAATATAGCCGTTGACTTATATAAGTGACTACTTCTACACTCGTCGACGTGCACGCCTTCGACGTCCTCGGTGACCCCGTCCGTCGGCGGATCCTCGAACTGCTCGCCGACGGCGAGGTCAGCTCAGGCGCCGTCACGACGGTGATCCAGGACGAGTTCGGGATCTCGCAGCCGGCCGTCTCGCAGCACCTCAAGGTGCTCCGCGACAGCGGGTTCGCCACGGTCCGGCCGGAGGGCGCTCGCCGCCTGTACGCCGTCGACGCGGAGCCGTTTCGTGAGCTCGACGACTGGCTCGCGCACTTCCGCGGCTTCTGGAACCAGCGACTGGATTCGCTGGCCACGGAGCTCGCCCGCGGGAAGCGCGAGCGGCGGATGAACGCGGCTTCCACACCGCCGAAAGGAGACACCCACCGATGATCGACATCGTCAAGGAGATCGAGGCCAGTCGACGCGAGGTCACGGAGGGCCGGATCGCGGCCGGCCCAGGCCGCTCGGTCCGACTCACCCGCGAGTACGGAGCCCCCATCGACGACGTCTGGGACGCCGTGACGAACCCGGAGCGCATCGGCCGGTGGTTCCTCCCGATCACCGGCGAATACCGGCTCGGCGGCCGCTACCAGTTCGAGGGCAACGCCGGCGGCGAGATCGTCGCTTGTGAGAAGCCGAACCGGCTGAAGGTCACGTGGGTCTACGGTGAGCCGACGAGCGACGCGGATCTCTCCGAGGTCGAGGTCCGCCTGTCGGCGCTCGACGGTGAGACGACCCGGTTCGAGCTCGTGCACACGGCGATCGTCCCCGAGGACCGGTGGGCGGAGTACGGCCCTGGTGCGGTCGGCGTCGGCTGGGAGCAGGGGCTCCTTGGCCTGACGTTGCACCTGCGCGGCGAACGGGATTCGATCGGGGATCCGGTCGCGTGGCAGCTGTCTGATGAGGGCCGCGAATTCGCGAGTCGGAGCAGCGTGGCGTGGGGCAAGGCGAATGTCGCAGCCGGCGCCGATCCGGCGGTGGCAGCGAAGGCCGTCGAGAACACGACCGCGTTCTACGCGCCCGACCCAGAGACCGTGCCATAGCACGCGGCGTGGCGGCTGTGTCACCGGATGACGCGCAGAGGCGTATCGTCCGGGCATGGCTTCCAGCACGACACCCGCGAACCCACCGACACCGGCCGGTCACCCATATGCCGCGGAGGTCGACGCGGAGCGGGTGGGCTGGTACGAATTCGCGGGGCTCGTCCGGCGGCTGACCGCCGGGGAGTGCCTCGAGACTGGCTATTACCGCGACCCGGATTGGACGGTGCGCGATCTCGCTGCGCACGTCGGGACATGGCTCGCCGAGGCCGGGCGACAACTGGAGCGGATCGGCGCCGGGACGTACGAGGGCCACGACATCGACATCGAAGCCGTGAACGCTCGCCTCCTCGACGCCATGCGCGGCCAGCCGTGGGACGTCGCCTGGTCGCAGGCGAACGCTGGGCGCTCCCGCCTCGTCGAGGTGTGGTACGAGCTCCGCGAGCCGTCCGACGAAGCGGCGTGGTGGATCCGCAAGGCCGGGAGCGACCACTACGCCGAGCATCTCGACCGGTTGCGCGAATGGGTGGACGAGCTCGTCGGACGGCGGACCGGCGCGGGCCGCACGCCGGATGCCACGTGACCGAGGAGATCGACCCGTCCGTTCCGCCGAGCGGCGCGGGCTGTGTCGAGTGCCTGGCGACCGACGGCTGGTGGTTCCACCTTCGCCGATGCACCACATGCGGGCATATCGGCTGTTGTGACTCGTCGCCGTCGCAGCACGCGCAGGGGCACGCGCGAGCGTCGGGCCATGCCGTCGTGGCCAGTTTCGAGCCCGGCGAGGAGTGGTTCTGGGACTACGCGGCCCGTGACTACATCGACGGTCCGGAGTTGACCCCGCCCCATCACCATCCGCTCGATCAGCCCGTCCCAGGCCCGGCCGGGCGGGTGCCGCGCGACTGGGTCGGGCAGCTGCACTAGCGATCGTCGGGGCCTGAGGAGCGCGTGCCGCACGTCCATTCGACCACCGCCCGCCATCGGGACCGCCTGCTCGTCGTCTTCGGGCTGACGCTCTCGATCTTCGTGATCGAGGTCTTCGGCGGGTTGGCCTCGAACAGCGTGGCGCTGCTCGCCGACGCGGGACACGTGTTCACGGACGTCTTCGGCGTCGGCTTCGCCATCGCTGCGATCTGGATCGCCGGCCGACCAGCGACCAGCGGCCGGACGTTCGGCTTCCTCCGGCTCGAGATCTTCGCCGCGGTCGCCAATGCGCTCGTCCTGTTCGCGGTCGCGGCCTACGTCCTCTACGAAGCATGGCGCCGGCT
>DATHTG010000415.1:0-2611 GCA_035463515.1 Candidatus Limnocylindrales bacterium | reverse complement strand
GAGGTCCACGCGCTGCTCGACGGACGCGACACGCCGCCGTCCTCCGCGCTGGGCTTCATCCACGACCTGGAGGATCGGCTTGCCCTCGCCCACCCAGGCGCACGGGTCGCGTCGGTCGGTGGGCGCTACTACGCGATGGATCGCGACACCCGTTGGGAGCGGACGGAGGCAGGGTATGACGCGATCGTCCATGGCGAAGCGGCCTACCGCGCGGCCTCCGCGACCGACGCGATCGAGGCCGCGTACGCTCGGGGTGAGACGGACGAGTTCGTCGTCCCGACGGTGATCGATGGCGGGAGCGGGCCGCTCGACGACCACGACGCGATCGTCCATCTCAACTTCCGCGCCGATCGTGCTCGGCAGTTGACCCACGCCCTCGCCGACGGCCCGGACTTCGTCGGGTTCGATCGTCGTTCGCCATCGGGTCGCCCGGCACCCGATGACCTTCTCATCGTCACGCTGACGGAGTACGAGGCCGGACTACCTGTCCTCGTCGCGTTCCCGCCAGAGACGGCCCATTCCCTGGCCCAGGCGTTCAGCGAGGCTGGCTGGCGGCAGTTCCACATCGCCGAGACCGAGAAATACGCGCACGTCACGTACTTCTTCAACGGCGGTATCGAGGCACCGTGGCCCGGCGAGGATCGGTTGCTCGTGCCGAGCCCGAAGGTCGCGACGTACGACCTCCAGCCGGAGATGTCGGCGCGCGGCGTGAGCGATGCGCTCGTCGATGCGATCCGGTCCGGTGACTACGACTTCATCGTCGCCAACTACGCCAACCCGGACATGGTCGGCCATACCGGCGTCTGGGACGCGACGATCGCGGCACTGGAAGCGATCGACGGCTGCCTCGATCGGGTCGTGGACGCGGTCGCCGCCGTCGAGTCAGCCGATCCCGACGGACCCGGAGCGATCCTGGCCATCACGGCCGATCACGGCAATGCGGACGACCTGCGCGACGAGATCGGCGCACCGGTCACCGCCCATTCGCTGAACCCGGTGCCACTCGTCCTGATCGGACGATCCGTCAAGGGCCGGTCGCTGGCCGACGGCGTCCTTGCCGACGTCGCCCCGACGCTCCTGGAGCTGGCCGGCCTCCCACGCTGGGATGGCATCACGGGGCACTCGCTCCTGCGCGACTGACCTGCGCGACCCACCTCCCGCCGGGGTGGCCTGTGGTAGCATCGGCCGCCGTATCCAACGGAGGACCCCCGCAGCGTGAACCCCATCCTCGGACTCGGCCAGATCATCGTCAGCATCGCGTTGATCGCGGCCATCCTGCTCCAGGCTCGGGGGACCGGGCTGTCAGGGACGTTCGGTGGCGACTCCGCGGTGTACCGCAGTCGCCGTGGCGTCGAGCGCCGGCTGTGGCAATTCACGATCGTGCTGCTTGCGCTGTTCGTCGTCTTCTCGCTGGCGTCGTACATCCTCTCGCCGTCCATCAGCGGCTGACCGCCGGCTGATGCCGAGGCCGCGGCACCGCGGCCGGCCATCACACGGAGCTTCATGACCCGCACCGACACCGTCGTCGTCGGGACCCTCGTCGCGCTGCTCGCGCTGATCGCAGCGCTCATCGGTGGTCCGGCCATCCAGCTCGCCGCGGCGCCGGTCAGCCCGTCGCCGTCGGTCGCCACCGGCCCGGGCTTCGAGGTCCGCCCGTACATCGAGGGCGTACTGGGCAAGCCGAGCTCGGTATCGCCGCTGACCGCCAGGACGCAGGCCGATCGCGATCTCGTCGCCTTGCTATTCCCGGGCCTCGTCCGGAACGGCCCGGGTGGCACGCTCGTACCGGACCTCGCGGAGCGCTGGTCCATCGACAAGAGCGGCAAGACCTGGCTCGTCGACCTCCGCGCCGATGCGCGCTGGCACGACGGCACGCCGGTGACCGCGGACGATGTCGTGTTCACCATCGAGACCCTCCAGGATCCTGCGTACAAGGGACCGTCGGGGACGTCCTGGTCGGAGGTCACGGTCGCGGCGACCGGGCAGCGGCAGGTCCGCTTCACCCTCGAGACGCCGCTCGGCGGCTTCCTGCAGGCGCTTACGCAGCCGATCGCCCCGGTCCATCTGCTGGGCGACGTTCCCGTGGAGAACCTCGGCGACGATCCGTTCGGGGGGCTGCCGATCGGGTCGGGGGCGTTCGCGATCACCGAGCTGAGCGACGCGTCAGCCTCGCTCGTCCCCGCGGAGATCCTCGAGGAGCCAAGCGAGCCGTCGGCGTCACCGAGCTCGTCGCCGGATTCGCTCGCGACACCCACGCCCACGAACCGACCGTCGCGCCCCACGCCCTACCTGTCCGGCATCGACTTCCGGTTCTACGACGATCCCGCGGACCTCGCATCGGATTTCGAGGCAGGCGAGCTGGACGGGGCGTCCGGGTTGCCGCCGTCGACGGCTGCCGCGCTGGCCGAGACACCGGGGGCGCGCCTCCTCCGCTATCCGAGCGCGACGCTCACCGCGGCGTTGCTCAACCTCCGACCCGGTCATCCGGAGTTCAGCACGCCCGGCGTGCGGGGCGGGCTGCTGGCCGCGATCGACCGCGAGGATCTCGCCAAGGCCGCGTTCGCGGGGCTGGTGGCGCCGGCGACCGGTCTGATCCCGCCGGCGTCGCCCG
>DATHTG010000414.1:0-3013 GCA_035463515.1 Candidatus Limnocylindrales bacterium | reverse complement strand
CACAGGTTGCCGGCGATCGACTCGCGGATCGCGTCCTCGTCTGGACCGCCCCCGGAATCGAGATAGGCCCGGGCGGCCATGAGCATGCCCGGCGTGCAGATGCCGCATTGCGCGCCACCGGTCAGGAGGAACGCCCGCTGCAACTCGTCGAGCTCCTCAGGCTGGGGCGACAGTCCCTCGACCGTCCGGATCTCGCCGCCGGCGACCTGGCAGATCGGGACGAGACACGAGTCGACCGCCGCGCCGTCCAGCAGCACGGTGCAGGCACCGCACTCCCCTTCCCCGCAGCCCTCCTTGGTGCCCGTAAGCGCGAGGTCCTCGCGAAGGACATCGAGGAGGCGGCGCATCCCCGGCACATCGACCTCGATCGGTGTGCCGTTGACCGAGAGGCGGTACGCCGTCACGACGCGAGATCCCGGGCCGGCTCCGACTCCGCTGGCCGCAACCCGGCCACGCCCGGCCGCTCCGACAGCGCGGCGAGGATCCGCTCCGGGCTCGCCGGCAGGTCGGTGATCCAGACGCCTGTGGCATCCGCGATCGCCGCGACGACGGCTGGTGCGCCGACGTCCATCGGCAGCTCACCGACTCCCTTCGCGCCGTGGGGGGCGCCACTGAACGGCGCCTCGACGAGGATCGTCGAGATACGTGGCGCGTCGAGCGCGGTCGGGATGATGTAGGTGGCCAGTCGATCGTTGAGGTAGCGGCCGTCGCGCAGCTTGATCTCCTCGATCGTGGCGTAGCCGACGGCCTGCAGCGTCCCGCCCTCGACCTGGCCCTCCGCGAGGACGGGGTGGATGACCCGGCCGATGTCGTCGGCGGCCACGACGTCACGGACCTGCACCTCGCCGGTATCGAGGTCCACCTCGACATGCGCGACGCACGCCGCCCAGCCGAACGCCGGATAGGCATCGCCGGTGTACGTCGCGTCGTCGAATGGTGTCCCGCCCGGGTACGGCTCGAACTGCTGGTCGATCCGTGTCGTGCCGTGCTCGCGGGCGTACTCGGCAGCGGTGTCCTTGAACGATCCCCCGGTGGCGCCCTCGACCTCGGCGCGGAGCCGGCCGGCCGCCTTGATCAGCAACCCGCCGACGACCATCGCGGTCCGTGACGCGACCGTCGGGCCGGAGTCCGGCACGTATGCGGTGTCCTGTGGCGCGATCTCGACCTGGCTCTCTGCTAGCCCGAGGGCGTCTGCGACGAGCTGCGGGAAGATCGTCTTCGTGCCCTGCCCCATCTCGGTCGAGGCGGTCAGGATGCGTACCCGACCCTCGGCGGTCAGCTCGATCGACGCGACCGACGCGAGCTTCACCTCACCCGAACCGGTGAAGCCCGCGCCGTGCCAGGCGAGCGCCAGGCCGATGCCCGATGCGACTCGTGCGCGTTCCGTCCGCAGCGGCGACCCCGGGATCGTCCCCGACCCGGAGCGACCGCGACGCGCCTCGGCGGTCCGGCCGCGCATCCGGACGAACTCGGCGGCCTCCTCGGCGCGCTCGAGGACTTCCTCTCCGGCGACGCTTTCTCGCAGGACCTGGCCGGTCGGCGTCGTGTCGCCTTCGCGGTAGACATTCCGCCGGCGGATGTCGAGCGGCGAGACGTCGAGCCGTTCCGCGATCCGATCGAGGTGCATCTCGGCCGCGAACTCGGTCTGCGGCGCGCCGAAGCCGCGGAATGCGCCATTGGGCGGCGTGTTGGTGCGCGTCGCCTTCGCCCGGATGCGGACGTTGGGACAGCGGTACGGCCCGCCCGAATGGATCGCGCCACGCGAGAGCACGACCGGCGTGAGCGTGCAGTACGCCCCGCCGTCCATCACGACCTCGATGTCCTGCGCGATCAGCGTGCCGTCGTGGGTGACGCCAGTCCGGTGCCGGACGATCGCCGGGTGCCGCTTCGTCGTCGCGGCGATATCCTCGTGCCGGTCGTAGATCATCCGCACCGGCTTCTGCGCCTTGCGCGCCAGAAGTGCCGCATGCAGCGCGATGACCGAGGGGAACTCTTCCTTGCCGCCGAATCCGCCCCCGGTCTCGGCCTGGACGACGCGTGCGGTGTCATCCTCGAGGCCGAGGCCCTTCTTGAGCGCGGCGTGGACGTAGTAGGGGCACTGGAGTGAACCCGTGACGGTGACGCCGCCGCCGGCCGTCGGTACCGCGATCATCGCGTTGTTCTCGATGTACAGCTGCTCCTGGTGCCCGACGCGGTACTCGCCTTCGAGGACCAGGTCGGCGGCCGCGAATGCTGCGTCGGGGTCACCGCGGTCGATCGCGTAGGCCGCGAAGACGTGGTCCGACGCGTCCGGATCGAAGACCGCTGGCAGCTTCGTCGTCCGCGGCACCGCCCGGCGGCGCGCTTCTCGCAGGGTCGCCTTGTCGGGTGCGGCGATGAGCGCGAGCGGCTCGGCGTGGTGAAGGATCTCGCCGCCGATCGGCACGAGGATCGGCTGGTCGTTCTTGATCGAGCTGACGATGTTGTCGCCCGGGATGTCGTCAGCCGTGACGACGACGACCTTCGACCAGTCGAATGCCGGGTCGAGCTCGAGTGCGTCGAACGTCGCGTGCGCGTCCGTCGAGCGGACCGTCGCGCCGAACCAGGCGCCTGGCACGACGATGTCATCGGTGTAGAGCGCGGTACCGGTCAGCTTCTCTGGACCTTCGCGTCGGAGCGGCACGGCCGGGCGCGCGCGACCGGGCACCGTCGTGCCCGGCGGGATGACGAGCGGCTCGGGGACGGACGTCCGGGTCGTCATGCGGCGGACGATACCAAAGGGGCGACCGCGGAAATCCGACTCACGGCCCCACGCGACACGGTGCGATCGCGCACCGAGAAACGGTCCTGGTGCGGTCGGGGATAGTCCCATCCGAGAAGCGCGCCCCTATCATCCGGCGCGTCCGGGTCCTGATCAGCTGTCTCGGGTCCTGGCCATAGGGGGTTCCTGAATGAATCTGCCGCCGACCACGGTGCTGCTCATCGTGCTCATCGCCGCCGTGGCCAACGTCGTCGTCCTGCTCGCCGTGTACGC
>DATHTG010000413.1:0-5611 GCA_035463515.1 Candidatus Limnocylindrales bacterium | reverse complement strand
CGGGCTGGTCGGCATCGTGGGCGGGTTCACCGGGGGTCGCGTGGACGCGTTCCTGATGCGGATCACGGACTTCTTCCTCGTCCTGCCGACGTTCGTCCTCGCGCTGATCCTCGCGCCGATCATCAGCGACATCATCGGCACCGGGAGCACCGTGCTCGGTATCCGGACGACGCTGATCGTGATCATCATCGTCGTCGGCATCACGAGCTGGGCGTCCTGCGCGCGGCTCCTTCGAGCCCAGACGCTGTCACTGAAGGAACGGCCGTTCGTCGACCGCGCCCGAGTGATCGGCGCCGGGCCGTTCCACATCGTCGCGCGACACATCCTGCCGAACGTCGTGAACCTGCTCGTCGCCAATGCCGTGCTGACCTTCGCAGGGGCCGTCCTGACCGAGACGACGCTGTCGTTCGTCGGGCTCGGCGACCCGTTCCAGCCGTCGTGGGGACAGCTCCTCAACGCCGCGGAGAACGTCGGCGCCCCGAACCTCGGTGCGTGGTGGTACTTCGTTCCGCCCGGCCTGTGCATCGTGCTGGTCGTGTTCGCATTCACGCTGCTCGGGACCGCGCTCGACGATCTGCTCAACCCGCGTCGGCGGACACGTCGATGAGCCTGCCGATCCCGCCGTCAGCGCGCGACGGGATCACCCCGACCGACGTCGAGCCCGACGAGCTCGGCCCGGCAGTCGAGCCGGAGGTCATCGTCGAGGAGGTCGCGCCGTCGGCCGGCATCACGACCGCCGCGCTGCGCCGCCAGCGGCCACTGCCCAAGCTGGCTGACCCGGCGGCGCCGCTGCTCGTGGTCGACGACCTGCGGACGCATTTCGCGGTCCGGTCCGGGACCGTCAAGGCCGTCGACGGCGTGTCGTTCCGGCTCGACCATGGCGAGGCGCTGGGCATCGCGGGCGAGTCCGGTTGTGGCAAGACGACGACCGCGCTGTCGCTCGTTCGGATCCTGCCGGCGAACGCGAAGATCGTGTCCGGCAGCATCTCGCTGATGGGCATCGACCTTGTGCCCAAGACGGAGAACGCGCTCCGCCGCTATCGATGGCGCGAGATCAGCATCGTCTTCCAGGGGGCGATGAACGCGCTCAACCCGGTCCGCCGGATCCGTGACCAGATCGCCGAGCCCATCGAGGAGCGCCTGGGGGAGTCGCCCAAGGCTGCGCGAAAGCGTGCAGGCGATCTGCTCGAACTGGTCGGGCTGCCCCGCAAGCGCGGCGACGCCTATCCGCATCAGCTCTCCGGTGGGATGCGCCAGCGCGCGATGATCGCGATGGCGCTCGCCTGCGACCCGGCGATCGTGATCGGTGATGAGCCGACGACCGCCCTCGACGTCATGGTCCAGGCGCAGATCCTCGAACTGCTGGAGCAGCTCCGCCAGAAGCTCGGGCTGTCATTGATCCTGATCACGCACGACCTGTCGGTCATCGCGGAGACGTGCGACCGGGTGATGGTGATGTACGCCGGGCGGGTCGCCGAAGAGGGGCCGGTGGACGAGGTCTTCCGCCGGCCCCGCCATCCGTATACCCAGAAGCTGATGGCGGCCTTCCCGAACATCCATGCCGATCGCCGCACGCTGGATGTCATCCCCGGATCGCCGCCCGACCTGCGCGAACCGCCCCCGGGGTGCCGGTTCGCGCCGCGCTGTCCCTTCGCGATGGCGGTCTGCCGCGAGGTCGTGCCACCGGAAACCTCGTTCTCGGGCGTCCGGGTCGCGTGCCACCTCTACCCTGCGGGGAGTGATGGCGTTCCGGTGACCGTACCGCCGCCGCCCCCCATCGACGAGGAGCCGCTGGCGGCGGCCGGATGACGGAGAAGCGCGGGACGGCCGCTGACCGCGGGATGGGCGATGAGTTGCTGCGCCTCGACGGGCTGGAGGTCCATTTCCCGATCGGTGGCGGGCTGCTCGATACGGTGCTGCGCCAGCCGACGGCGGTGGTGCGGGCGGTCGACGGCGTGGATCTGACGCTCGAGCGCGGCGAGGTGCTCGCGCTGGTCGGCGAATCGGGCAGCGGCAAGACCACGATCGGGCGCGTGATCGTCAAGCTGACGCGGCCGACGGCTGGCCGGCTCCTCTATCAGGGTCGCGATGTCACGAACGTCTGGTCCGGTCAGGCGCTGCGCGACTATCGACGCCGGGCCCAGATCATCTTCCAGGATCCGTACGAGACGCTCGACCCCAAACAGACGATCTTCGACTTCGTCGCCGAGCCGCTGGTCGTGAACGGCGTCCGGCCTGCCGCTCGTCGCCGCGAGACCGTGATGGCCGCGCTCGAGGCGGCCGGGCTTCGTCCACCCGAGGAGTACGCGGCTCGCTATCCCCACGAGCTCTCGGGCGGCCAGCGTCAGCGCGTCGTCATCGCTGGTGCGCTGGTCATGAACCCGGACCTCATCGTCGCGGACGAGCCGGTCTCGATGCTCGACGTGTCGATCCGCACCGAGCTTCTCCGCCTGATGCTGACGCTCCGCCATGAGCGAGGGCTCACGTACCTGTTCATCACCCACGACCTGTCCCTCGCATGGGTGATCGCCGATCGGATCGCGGTCATGTACCTCGGCCGCATCATGGAGATCGGCGCGGCCGAGGAGGTGATCCGTCGCCCACGGAACCCATACACCGAGGCCCTCGTGTCGGTGTCGCCGTCGCCCGAGCCGATGACCGCCGGCGAACGGGCCGCACGGACGATCCTCAAGGGCGAGACTCCCGATGCGGTCCGCATCCCATCCGGCTGCCGGTTCCACCCACGCTGCCCGAGGGCGTTCGATCGCTGTCGGGTCGAGTCGCCCCCGCTGTTCGATCTCGGGGACGGCCACGGATCGGCCTGCTGGCTCGCGGAACCCGGCATCGCCGAGGGCGGTCGCGGTCTGCCGGTCGTGGAGTCCCCACAGATGGATCCCGCCCCCGCGACATGACGCGTATGCGCCGGATCGGGGGGCTCGTCGTCCTTGGCGCGGTGACCACCCTTCTGACAACGGGAGCGGTGATCCCCGGCGGAGCGCCGGGCGTCCGAGCCGCCGTCGCCGAAGACGACCGGACGCTTCGCGTCGGCACCACCGAGGAGTTCGATTCGATCAACCCGAATCTCGCGTTCATCGGATCGTCCGCCGAGGCGAGCCTGCTCCAATATGACGCGCTCGTCGGGCTCGGCCCGGACATGGAGTACGCCTCGACCGGATTCGCGGAGGCGTGGGCGCTCGATGGGACGACGTGGACGTTCACGATCCGCGATGGGATGCGCTGGTCGGACGGGCAGGTCGCCGACGCGAACGATGTCGCGTTCACGTTCCAGTACCTGCTCTCGAGCATGGATCCGACGTACATCGGGCCGTGGGCGCCGCAAGGGAACGACCTGCCGCGCGCCGGCGCGACGCGCGGCGACGGACGCCCCGATCACCCGCTGTCGCTCTACGGGAAGGTCCTTGTCGAGGACGTCGGGCTGCGCTCGGTCCAGCTGGTCGACGATCACACGGTCACGCTGACGACGGCCGAGCCGACGACGCTGCTTCTTGGAGCGATGGTCCCCATCCTGCCCGCGCACATCTGGTCGATCGTGCCGTTCAGCAGCGCAACGACGGACTTCGGGACGAGCCCGCCGGTGATCGGCAGCGGGCCGTTCCAGATCGTCGAGTGGCAGCGGGGCACGTCGGCGCGTTTCGTCCGCAATGGCTTCTCATGGCGGGAGCAGCCATACATCGACACCGTGGAATTCAGGTTCTATCGGGATGCGTCGGCGATGGCGGCCGCCTTGCGACGTGGCGAGATCGATTACGCGCGGGGCATCGCCCCCCGCGACTTCGACGGCCTCGACGACGACCCCGAGATCGTCGGAGTCCAGGGAGCAGCGTCCCGGTTCACGCATCTGGCCTTCAACACCTATGCGCAGCCGATCGACGGGGGTGGGGCATCGACGTCGGCGGTGCGCGACCCGGCTTTCCGGGATGCCCTTGGCTACGCGCTCGACGCGGACGCGATCATCGGCGCGGCCGTGAACGGCCACGCGACGCCTGGCACCACGCTCATCCCGCCGGCCGTCGTCCCATTCCATACGGAGCCGGCGCGGCCTCGTCGATTCGATGCCGACGAGGCCCGCGCTCGCCTCGAGGCCGCCGGCTACCGCGACGCCGATGAGGACGGGATCCGCGAGGACCTCGATGGCAAGCCCGTCGACCTGCGGCTCGTGTATCCGACATCCGACCGCCGGTTCGCGAGCGCGGCGGTCGCCGTCGCCAGCCAGTGGGAGGCCGTCGGCGTCGGGGTCACGCCGGAGGGCCTCGAGCCGGATCCGCTCGAAGAGCTGCTGTACACGCCCGAGGCGGGCGGCACGGCCGAGTACGACGTGGAGCTGTGGAGCTGGACGGGCTCTCCCGATCCGGACTTCCTGCTCTCGCTGCTGACGACCGCCGCGATCGGTGGGTACAGCGACAGCAATTACGCGAACCCGGCGTACGACTCGCTCTTTGCGGCCCAGCGTCGCGCGGCGACCCTCGGGGACCGACAGGGCATCGTGCGGCGGATGCTCGACCTCGCGTACGACGAGGCGCCGTATCTCGTCCTCTTCTACGACGACGAGCTCCACGCCCACCGGACCGACCGGTTCGGGCCCTGGACGACCCAGCCACGCGCCGGCGGCGTGAGTCTGTTCACCGCCGGTGTCCAGGGCTATCTCGACCTCGTCCCCGCCGCGGACCTGGCGACGCCGAGTCCGGCGCCGTCGCCGACCGCCGTCGCCAGTCCGACCCCGTTGCCATCCGCGACGGCGATGGAGCCTGGACTGACGGTCGGGATGACCGACGCGACCATCGGCCTCGCGGGTGCGCTGCTCGCCGTCGCAGCCGTCACGCTGGTGATGATCGGGCGACGGATGCGGAGAGGAGGACGCACGTGAACTCAGCCCTGGACATCGAAGCGATCGCCGGATTGCTCCGCGCGACCGTCACGACCGTGACCGACGAGCTCCGCAGCCTGGGTCGGGAAGCCGGCTGGCGACCGGCCGCCGGCGAGTGGAGCGCCAACGAGTGTGTCGGCCACCTGATCGAGGCGGATCAGCGCGGGTTCGGCGGGCGCATCCGGATGATCCTCGCGGGCGATCTCCGTTCGCCCGTGTCGCTGCAGACCTGGGACCCGCCTGGCGTCGCCGCGGCCCGCGCCGATCACCAGCGCGACCCAGCCTCGCTCATCGCCGAGTTCGACACGCTCCGGCGCGACGGAGTCGATCTCGTCAGGTCACTGCGCCCCGAGGACCTGACCCGCAGTGGTACCCATCCCGAGGTCGGTGTGTTGCGGGTCGACGAGCTCCTCGCCGAATGGGTCCACCACGACCGGAACCATGTCCGCCAGATGCTCGCGGTCACCCAGGCCCGGATCTGGGACCAGATGGGCAACGCCCAGCGCTTCAGCCTGTTGGAGACCGACTAGTTCGACGCGTCGTCCACGCGTGGCGTGAGCAGGACGATGACGATCTCACGGTCGGTGCGTCGCCGGTATGCCTCGTAATTCCGCAGCCCGGCAACGAACTGAGGCCACAGCCGGTCGAAGGTCGCCTTTGGCGCTCGTTCTGCCCTGACCGCGAGCCGCTGCCTGCCGATCTCGATCTCGGCCTGGGGATCGGCCT
>DATHTG010000412.1:0-5109 GCA_035463515.1 Candidatus Limnocylindrales bacterium | reverse complement strand
GTCACGCCGGCTTCCTCGAAACGGGTCGGCTCGGACCACGTCGGCAGTGCGGTCGGCGTCGGCTGCCCGGCTCCGGCAAACGCGAGACCCCGCGTCACCGTGCCCTGTCCCGACCGCCGATCGACGAATCCGCCCGGCGCGCGGGTCGCGGGTGCGTCTTCGGTGGCGTCGTACAGCTCCTCCTCGAGTCGCTCACGAGCCGAGGGCCGGAGCTGGAGCCACGCCCAGATCGACGCGACGGTGTGCAAGAGGGCCACGACCGTCACCCCGACCTGCGACCGGATCCCGGGCCCGATCGCGAACCAGTCGCGAAGTGGGTTGGGTGACCCGTCGGGCGGGGCATAGATCGTGGTCGGGACGACGTACATGTTCGCGAGCGTCGCCAGGCTCAGGATCACGTAGGCCGCGCGCCAGCGGGGCGAGATGGCGAAGAGGATCGCACTGATCGCAAAGAACGGGAAGCCGTACCGTTCATGGACACGGGTGGGCGCCATGAAGAAGGCGAGCGCGATGACGGCCAGTCCGACGGTGATCGTGAGGCGGTCCGGGTGCCGCCAGATCGCGACCAGCACCGACACGATCGCGAGGATCAACAGGACGGCCCCGATGGCGACCGCCGGCACGGCTCCGAACTGGACGACGCCAGCGCCACACCGGTCCGCCGGCGTGCTCAGCGCGTCGCACGCCCATTGCCCGGAATTCGCGAGGCTGAGGCCGAGGTCGCTCGGGACGAGTGCCCACGTGTTGTAGGCGTTGACGGTCAGATACGGGTAGCCGCCACCCGCGAGCGCGATCTGCTCGAGGAGCCCGGACGCGAGGAACGGCGGCGTGGGCGTCAGGTGCAGGACGCTCAACCCGAACGGCACGCACAGGGCGAGGGCCGTGAGGTACCCGGCGATCCCCGTCGTCACGATCCGGGCCGGATGCCCGGTCCTTGCCTCGAGGCCTGCCAGGCGGCCCGCGGGCGCGAGCGCGCCGGGGTCCTTGGGGACCGGTCGAAGCGCTCGCCGGATCGTGACGATCGCGACCACCGGCAGCAGGATCCCGAGCTGCGGCTTCACCACCGCAGCGATGACCGCGAAGATCGCGGAGCGCTCCGGCTGGTCGCGCCAGAGCGCGCGGAGCCCGAGCATCAGGAACAGGACGCCGAACGAATCGACCTGTCCCCAGACGACGTTGTCGAACCAGAAGACCGGGTTGATCGCGACCACGAGTGCCGCGAGGACCGCCAGGCGATCGCGAACGCCGAGCTCTCGTGCCATCGACCATACCAGGTAGGCGATGCCGATATCGGCGAGGATCGGCGGGATCTTGATCAGGTCGCCGATGCCACCGAGCGCCTTGCCGACCGTCCCGACGAGCCACAGGACGTACAGGTAGCCCGGCGTGTAGTCGTGGAAGAAGTCGCGCTGATAGAAGCCCGCGAGCCCGTTCGTCGCCAGGTCATTCGCCCAGAAGCGGAACGAGGCGAGGTCCGGACCGAAGCCCGAACCGGGGAGCAGGTATAAAAGGATGAGCCGGATGGCGAGTCCGATAGCGAGGGCGATCAGGACCGCGCCGACGGCCCCCTGTATCCCGGTCGACCGAGGCGGCGCTCCCGTGCCTCGCTCGTACCCACCGGGAACGGGGCCAGTCACCGGGGAGAACGGCTCCTGTACGAGCGTGGAAGGTGGATCTGAGCGTAGCACAGGCCTCTCCAGACGACGGCCGGCGGGGATCTGTGACGCCGAGCGGCACGACGCTGTTCGTGGGGCTCGGTGGCGTCGCGCTCGCAGTGGCCGCCTTCGTCGTGTATCGCATGTCGTTCGTGGAGCGCTACTACGACCACTTCGTGTGGCAGGCGTCGGCCTTCCTGGAGGGTCAGGCCGGGATCCGCTACCCGATCCTGGACTCGGCTGACCGGTTCGGGAACTACTTCTTCCAGGACGTGCTGCCGATCGGCCGCGTCGGTGGGTCCGAGCGCGCGCTCATCCCGTTCCCCCCGCTCCCCGCGGTCGTGCTCATGCCCTTCGTCGGAGCCTTCGGGCTCCGCGCGGATGACCAACTGATCTTCACGGTGTTCGCGGCGGCCGATGTCGCGTTGTGCTGGTGGATGATCGGCCGCTTGGGCATGTCGACCATCGTGCGTGCCGCGGTCACGGTGTTCTTCGCCTTCGGGACGGTGTTCTGGTATGCGGCCCAGAACACGACGACCTGGTATCAGGCGCACATCGTGGCGGTCGGGATCACGATGGTGGCCATCGGGTTGGCGCTTCGCGCCGACGAAGGCGAGCCACAGCGCTCAGGCCCGGGCGGGCGGACGGACGCGGCCGTCCGATCCGTTGGCATCGGGCTCCTCGCGGGCCTTGCCACGACCGCTCGACTGACGACGGTCCTGGCACTCCCGTTCTTCCTGCTGGTCGGCCCCGGTCGCGACGCGCGCGGGCGGATCGTGGCCGTCGCGGCCGGGGCGGCGATCCCGGTCGCGGGACTGATCGCCTACAACGTCCTGACGACCGGCCACGTCTTCCACCCGGCATACGACCACCTGTACCAGCTCGAGGCACGTGCGTACACGGGTCTCGGCTACCACCCGGAATGGGCTGCGGAAGACCCGCGCTATCTGCCCCAGAACCTCGGGATCATGGTGCTCTCGACGCCGATCGTGCTGCCGGACCGGTTCCGCGACAGCCTTGGGACGATCGATCGCCCACTGTGTGCGCGACCGGCTGCCATACGTCGCCTCTTCGACCCGGAATGTCCGCTCGCCCTGCCCAAGGACACGGGCATGAGCGTGCTGCTCACGAGTCCGGCGTTCCTGCTCGCTGTGCCGGCCTGGTTCGACCGCCGCCGGCGTCGGATCGTCGTCGCGGCGCTCATCTCAATCCTCCTTGTGTCGCTCGCCAACCTGATGCACTTCAGCCAGGGCTGGGTCCAGTTCGGCTACCGGTTCAGCAACGACGTCGTGCCCTATGTGCTGGTCCTCACCGCGATCGGCCTGGCCTGGCTCGTCGATCGGCCGGACCGGCGTTCGTGGGCGATGCCGCTCGCGATGGTCCTGATCGCGATCTCGGTCGGGATCAACCTGTGGGGCGTCCAATGGGGCCGCCTGCTCGGATGGTGAGCGCCGCGATCCGCACGTGGTCACCGCCCCTCCTGGTCGGGATCGCCGCGTTCGTCGCCGCCAGACTGGCGATGCTGCCTGGTCTCGGGTTCTGGGACACGGGCGAGCTCCAGGTCGTGGCACCGGTCCTCGGCACCGCGCATCCGACGGGGTTCCCGACGTACGTGATCCTGGGCTGGATCGCGAACGTGCTGCTGACCCCCTTCGGCGAGCCCGCGTTCCGGATGAACCTGTTCGCGGGGCTGTCGGTCGCGGTCGCCGCCGCCGTCACGGTCGACCTCGTCCGGGTCCTGACCCGGTCGGTCGTGATCGGGGTCATGGCGGGACTCGGGCTGGCGTTCACGGCGATCGTCTGGAAGCTCGGCACGCACGCCGAGGCGCACGCCCTCCATCTCGCGCTGGTCGCGGTCCTGCTGCGGTTGCTCGTCGCGTGGGAGGAGAGCGGTCGCGAACGGACGCTGATCGGTGCCGCGGTGGTGTTCGGGCTGGCCGCGGGGAACCACTCGCTGACGCTGCTCCTCGCCCCGCCGATCGCGCTCTATGTCCTCGCCGTCGACGGCGAGGTCCTGCGTCGGCCGCGGTTCATCGCGACCTGCATCGGTGCGGCGGTCGTGGCCGTCGCCCTCGTGTACCTCGAGCTGCCGCTCCGTGCCGGCCCGTTCAAGGCCCCGCTCGTCTACGGTCGCCCGGACACGCTGGACGGATTCCTGTACATCGCCCTGGCGGAGCAGTTCCAGGGCGCACTCGTCGGCCCGCTCCAGGACCTGCCCGCCAAGCTCTCCGACCTGATCGCCCGCGCGGTCGACGCCTTCGGCCCGTTGGCCGTCTTCCTGCCGCTCGCGTTCGTGGTGACCGCGCTGCGCCGGCCGCACTACGCGCTGTTGACCGGCAGTGCGGTGGGGATCACGTGCTTCTTCGCCGCGTCGTACGTCAACGCGATGATCGATCGCTATTACGTCGTGCCGGCGCTGATGGCGTGGACGTGGCTGGCGATCTTCGCCGAGGGCGTCGCGCGGATGGCCGGCACCGGCGTGGACCCGGACGGTCGTCGACGCCTGCAGCCGGTCGTCGCGGTCGTCCTGTCCGCCGTCCTCCTCGTCCCCACCGCGATCGAGCTCGACGACCGCTACGCAGCGGTCGACCAGAGCCAGGACACGCTCGCGCGAGCGTGGGTGGATCACGCGATGTCCGTCATGGAACCGAACGCGGTCATCGTCAGCTGGTGGAGCTACTCGACGACGCTGTGGTATGCGCAAGTGGTCGATGGCCGCCGTAAGGACATCGATATCATCGACGACCGGACCCGCCTCGACCGTAACCTGGGAGACGTCTACGACGTGATCGACCTGTATCTGCCGACCCGGCCGGTCTATGTGATCCGGATCGAACCGTCGGAGATCGTCGGCGTCCGCGAGCGGTATGTCCTCGACCAGATAGACGGGTTCGACGCGAGCAACCTGGCCCGCGTCATCAGCGCCCGAGAGGCCGGCGTGTGACGGCCGAGGCGCCGGTCCAGCGCGTCCCCCGGCTCTCGTTCTTCTTCCCGGCCCATAACGAGGAAGAGAACATCGAGGGACTGGTCAGGGAGGCGCTCGACACCCTCCCGACGATCGCTGACGCGTTCGAGATCATCGCGGTCAACGACGGGTCGCGCGATCGGACCCGTGTCCTCGCCGACGACCTGACGGCGGCCCACCCCGGGATCGTCCGAGCCGTCCATCACCCGACCAACCGCGGTTATGGCGCAGCGCTGCGGTCGGGCTTCGCAGCGGCGCGCTACGAGCTCGTCGCGTTCATCGACGGCGATCGCCAGTTCAGGGTCGAGGACGTGGGCCGGCTGACCGATCGGCTGGCGGCGGAGGACGGACCGGATGTCGTGGTCGGCTATCGGATCCGGCGGGCCGATCCGATCGTGCGCACGCTCTACGCCCGGGCTTACCGGCTCGCGAACCGAATCTTCTTCGGCCTGACGGTCCGCGACGTCGACTGTGCCTGCAAGCTGTTCC
>DATHTG010000411.1:0-3142 GCA_035463515.1 Candidatus Limnocylindrales bacterium | reverse complement strand
CACGCTTGACGTTGCGCAGCGTGATCCGTACCTGCGCGGATCCGCGACCCATCTTGATGTGGTGGTAGTCGAGGATCTGCCAGAGCTCGTTGTCGAGCTCGATGGTCACGCCCTTGCGCAGTTCACCGGTGCTGATCATCTGGGAGTGGGCTCCTGGGTGGGCTAGGGCCTGATGGCCTCGCGGTCGGACGGCCGCGCACGGGCGGACGGACCGCGGATCGGTCGGGATGAGGCGCCCATTCTAGCCGCTACGATGCGCTGACCATGGACCGCGTCCTCGCTGCAGCGCGTCCGGCGTTCGACGTCGACGACGCCATCGGCATCGCCAAGCGCACCTTCGATATCGAGGCCGGCGGCGCGCGCGACCTCGGCAGCGAGCGGGACCAGGCCTTCCTGCTGCTGGACGCCGATGGGCGGTCGATCGCGGTCATGAAGGTGTCGAACGCCGCGGAGGACCCACAGACCCTCGACATGGAGGCGCTGGCGGTCCTCCACGCCGCGCGGGTGGATCCGTCGCTGCCGCTGGCGATCCCGTGGCTCGTGCCGGGCGCGTCGGCGTCGTCGGGCGACCCCGCCGACCGTCGCGTCGCCCTGCCCGCCGACGGTGGCACCCATCACGTCCGGATGTACGCACTGCTCCCCGGTCGGCAGCGGGTCGACGCGCTCGACGTCCCCGACGACGCCCTCGCGAACTGGGGCGAGACCGCGGCCCGGCTCGGGCGGGCGCTCCGTGGCTTCTTCCATCCGGCTGCACAGCGGACGATGCTCTGGGACGTCCAGCACGCCGCGCGCTCACGGGAGCTCCTTGGCGCCATCCGAGATCCGGACCACCGCGAGCTCGTCCGCGTCGTGCTCGACCGCTTCGAGTCGTCCGTCGTGCCGGTCTGGCCGTCGCTGCGCGCGCAGGTGGTGCACACGGACCTGACCACCGACAACGCCCTGACCGACGATGCTGGCAACGTCACCGGGATCGTCGATTTCGGCGACATGAGCTACAGCGCGCTGCTGACCGATCTGGCATCGCTCCTCGACTCCCTGCTGAACGGGCGTGTCGACGACGAGCTGTTCCGGTCGGCCCGGCTCGTGATCGACGGCTATGAGCGGATCACGCCCTTGGAACCGCTCGAGCTCGAGCTCCTCCCCGAGCTCCTCGCCGCACGCGCCGCGGTCACGATCGCGATCTCGTCCTGGCGGTCGGAACGTGGCCTGGAGGACGCGACGTTCGCGGAGCGATACAACGCGCCGGTCGCGGCCACGATCCGGACGCTGCTCGACGTCGGCTGGGACGAGGCCGCTCGCCGGTTCGGCGCGGTGGTCGACCGTCCGTCTTCAGGGCTCGCGGCGCGTCGGGCGGCAGTCGTCGGCCCGGCCATGGAGGCGCTGACCTATGACGAGCCGCTTCACATCGTCGCCGCGAGCGGCGTCTGGATGACGGCAGCCGACGGGCGCCGCTACCTCGACGCATACAACAACGTGCCGTGCGTCGGCCATGGCCACCCGCGGATCGCGGAGGCGATCGCTCGTCAGGGTCGACGGCTCAACACCAATATGCGGTACCTCCACGAGACCGCGATCGCCCTCGCCGAGCGGCTCATCGCGACCATGCCGCCCGACGCCGGGCTCGACACCGTGCTGTTCGTCAACTCGGGGTCCGAGGCGAACGACGTGGCATGGCGGCTCGCGACGGCGTTCACGGGGAATCGCGGCGCCTTGTGTACGGAGTTCGCGTACCACGGCGTGACCGAGGCGACCGCGGCAGTGTCGCCGGAATCATGGTTCGGCGGCCGGCGACCCGGGCACGTCGAAACGTGGGCGCCCCTCGACGCTGGGTCGTTCGACGCAGCCGTCCGGCGGCTGGCGGCGCGCGATCTCGCCCCGGCGGCCGCGATCCTCGATGGGCTCCTCACGAGCGACGGATACGTCGAGCCCGGGCGGGAGCTCGCCGCCGACTGGGTCGCTGCGACGCGCCGAGCCGGAGGACTGTGGATCGCCGACGAGGTCCAGGGCGGACACGGCCGGACGGGTCGGCACATGTGGTCGTTCGAGCACCTCGGCATCACGCCCGACCTCGTCACCCTCGGCAAGCCGATGGGCAACGGCCATCCGATCGGCGCGGTCCTGACACGCCGCGAGATCGCCGCGCGGTTCGCCGAACAGACGGTCTTCTTCAGCACGTTCGGCGGGAACCCCGTTTCCGCGGCCGCTGCCGCCGCCGTGCTCGATGTCCTCGATGACGAGCGCGTCCTCGAACGTGTCGTTCGTGTCGGCGGTCCGTTCGTCGATGCGATCCGGGCCGTCGCGCGGCGCTATCCGATCGTGCGGGATGTCCGCGGGACCGGCCTGGCGATCGGCATCGAGATCGCCGAGCCCGGGGCTGCGAGGTCGATCAAGGAGGGCCTTCGGCAGCGAGGCGTGCTGGTCGGCACGTCTGGCCGTGGCGGGAACGTGCTGAAAGTCCGACCGCCACTCGCCTTCACCGAAGCCGAGATCCGGGTCTTCACCGATGCGCTCGAGGCGACCCTCGCGACGCTTCCCGGCTAGACGCCGCTCCCCACGATGACCGCTTCGCTCGGGAAGTGGGTGAGGCGCTCGAGGCGATGCGCGGCGTGGTCGATCGTGACGAGGTCCTCGATCCGCACGCCGGTCTCGCCGTCGAGATAGACACCCGGCTCGACCGAGAACACCGTCGGGCTCGGCAGCGGCGCCTCGACCGCTCGTTGGCCGAGCGAGGGCAGCTCATGCGTCGCGAGCCCGATCCCGTGACCGAGGGTGTGCCCGAAATGGTCGCCGTGACCCGCGGCCGTGATCAAGTCGCGTGCCACCGCGTCGAAGACGCGACCCGACGGCAGGTCCGCGTCGGACTGGATCGCTTCCTCGAGGGCCTGGATGGCCGCCGCCTGTGCGCGAGCGACGAGCCCGTACACGTCCGCGTCCCGCTGTGTCGGCTCACCGACGAACAGCGTCCGCGTCATGTCGCTGCGGTAGCCCGCGACCTGCGCGCCGAAGTCGAACAGCAGGACGGCTCGGTCGCGGACCGGTCGCTCGCCGGGCGCGCCGTGCGGCAGCGCCGCTTCCGGCCCGGCCAGACAGGCGACATCGAACGACAGCGCCTCGGCACCACCCGTCCGCATCGCCCACTCGA
>DATHTG010000410.1:0-3846 GCA_035463515.1 Candidatus Limnocylindrales bacterium | reverse complement strand
CCCTTCCAGCCCCAGGCGACGCGCGACGCTTCGAGCGACGCGATCCCGCCGCCCTGCAGCTCGACGGCCGCGACGTAGGCGTCCTCGAGATCGACCCCGACCCCGGCCGCGGTCAGCTTCGCCGCTGTCGCGACGACGGCTTCGGCTTCGTTCCCGAGGTAGCGCATGAAGTCGATGATGTGGCAGTAGTCGGTCACCGCCCGCGACACGTTCGGCTTGCGGCTCGGGACGTCGCCGGCGGCGTGATCCTGCAAGTAGACGGCTCGGAACTGGAGGCACCGACCGAGCCGCCCACTGTCGACGATCTCGCGCGCCAGCCGCATCGCCGGCATGTACCGGTAGTTGAAGCCGACGGCGGCGTGGACACCGGCCCGGCGGGCGGCTTCGAGCATCGCGCCGGCCTCGAACCGGTCACGCCCGAGCGGCTTCTCGCACAAGACGGGCTTGCCGAGGGCGAATGCCGCCTCGGTCGCCTCGCGATGCACGGTCTCGCCGAGCAGCACGGCGACGACGTCGACCTCCGGGTCGTCCACGACCTCGCGCCAGTCGGTCGTGAACCGGTCGATACCGAGGTCGGCGGCCATCGCAGCTCCCCGTTCCGGGTTGCGCGCGGCGAGGGCGCGAAGCTCGATCCGCCGAGGGAGCGGCGTCACGTGGTTCAGCGTGTGCAGCGCGTGGCCGTGAGCGCGGGTGATCCAGCCCGCGCCCAGGAGCCCGATCCGGATCGGCTCGACCACGCCGACGCCTCAGGCCGGGACCGGAGGCGGAACCGCCAGACGGCCCAGGAACCGCTCCGGATCGGCGATCGTGCGCAGGATCGACTCGGCGTAGAGTTCGATGAGCTCGAGCGGCTGGACGAAGATCGGGTAGCGCGCCTCACAGATCACGAGCGACGAATCCAGCATCGCGACGGCCTCCGGGTAGTCCGTCAGGTCGTACCCGCCGCGTTCCTGGAAGACCGGGAATGCCGGTGCCGGCTGCGTATGCCACAGCTCGACGCCGACGCCCGCGGCCATCAGCGCCTTCCCGAGTGCGTCGCGGAATGTCGTCGCCGGCACATGGCCGAGGCCGAGCTCCGAAGGGTCGAGGCGGACCCGGTACTGGTAGTAGCTCGACGTCCGGTCCGCAGGGACGTACGGCGGCGTGATGCCTGGGATCTCGGCGAGCCGCCGGTCGAGGGCTGCAGCGTTGCGCTGGCCTGTCGCGATGTACTCCGGCAACCGCTGGAGCTGCGATCGAGCCAGCGCGGCCGGCATCTCCTGGTGGCGGTAGTTCCAGCCGATCGAGTGGCTCGTGTACGGGCGGAAGTTCCAGCCGGTGAGCTTCTGGAGCTCGGGGATGTCCTCGCCGAACACACGCAATCGACGCGCTCGTGCGAGGACCTCAGGGTCGTCAGCGACCAACAAACCGCCCTCGCCACCGGACAGGATCTTGCTCGAGTTGAGGCTGTAGCAGCCGACGATGCCGAACGAGCCGACCTGTCGGCCGTGGTACGTCGCGCCGTGGGCCTGGCACGCATCCTCGACGAGGTACAGGCCGTGGCGATCGGCGATGGCGATCAGCTCATCGAGATCCGCCGGGAGGCCGCCGATATGGACGGCGATGATCGCCTTCGTCCTCGGCGTGATGGCGGCCTCGACACGACGCGGGTCGAGGTCGAACGTGCGCGGATCGATGTCCACGAAGACCGGGGTCGCACCCTGGTGCAGGATCGGCTGCCAGGTCCCGGCAAACGTGTAAGCCGTCGTGATGACCTCGTCGCCGGGTTCGATGCCGATCGCGTAGAGCGCCGAATGGATCGCGGCCGTCCCGGAGTTGAACAGGAGGCACGCGTCGCGACCGACGAATGCGGCCCATTCCGCCTCGAGCGCGGTCATCTCCGGCGCCCCGACGCCGCCCAAGACCCCGCGCTCGAGCACCGCGGCGACCGCCGTCCGGTCCTCGGGCCGGATATCGGGCCAGCGGCGCTTCAGCCCCTCGGGGACGCGGTCGACCTCGGGAGAGCCCATCGAGAGGCCCTTTCACCTGCGGGATGACGGTGGGCCGATCGTAGCGTCCCGAGGCCCCGCCCGACAGCGTCGTCCTACCGCGTGGCGCCCTCCCTGAACGGCAATCGCGGGTCGATCCCCTGCCCTACCCAGGCCTCCCTGACCCACGCATGCGCCGGGTCGTCGCACGCCCGCCAGGCCCGCTCACCGGGGCCGGCCATCACGTTCAGGTAGTACAGGTCATACCCGGGAGCTGCCATCGCCGGCCCGTGCCACCCATGGGGCACCAGGACGGTGTCGCCGGTCGCCACGGTCGTCAGCAGGTCGATCGGCCGAGCAGGGGTCCCATAGATGTGCTGGTAGGCCAGCCCCGGCCCGGACGGGCCGTCGGCGACGACGTAGTGGTAGATCTCCTCGAGCTCGGTCTCGTCGACCCGGACCTCGTCGTGCTTGTGCGGCGGGTACGAGCCCCAATTGCCACCCGGGGTCAGGACCTCGACCGCGATGACCCGGTCGGCCTCGAACCGGTGAGCGGCCCCGAAGTTCCGGACTTCGCGCGAGCATGCGCCGCCCCCGCGCAGTTCGACCGCGACGTCGTCGGCGGCGACGTAACGGACCGGGAACCGCCGCTCCCCGTCCGTCCTGGCCGTCGCGACCGCGATGTGGCCGCCGTCGACACTCGACACGTCCAGCGAGGCACCCGGCGGTGCGTAGACGAAGTCGCTCGGGCCGGCCCACACGCTCGTCCGCCCAGCCAGCCGGTACGACGCGCCGTCCACCTCGACGTCGAAGCTTCCAGCAAGCGGCAGGACGATCATCTCGTCGGCGGCCGTGTCGAAGCTGATGTGCCCGCCCGTCGACAGCGTGGCGGCCCGGACCCCGGAGAACCGCCAGCCGGCCGCCTCCGGCGTCAGGACCGTCGACCAGTCGCCCTCTGCCAGTGACCCGGCCGGGTGATGGAGGGCCGCAGCGACGTCGGTCACGCCGACGGCTTGGCGTCGGGGTTCGGCAACAGCGCGTCGGTCACCTGGTTGAGGAGCTCGTGGTAGGACGCGATGAAGGCGCGCAGCGTGCGGCGGCTCGGCGCGAACGTGTCGAACTCGTCCGGCGTCAGGCCGTCGGGCTCGTAAGCCCGGACGAAGTCGGGGAAATGACGCTGCAGGTCGTCGACCATCGCCGGGTCGACCGGGTCGTCCATACGCGGGCGGACCTCGACATCGGAGGCGTTGAACTTGCGCTGCCACGCCGACGGCATCGTGATGATCACGTCGCCGCCGATCAGCTCGGACCAGTGGAGGTGATGGCGCATCGCGGCAGCGAGTGGGCGCGCCCGCAGGCCACGACTCCGGAACTCGGCGACGGTCCGTTTGAAGACCGCGACACCAGACCACGGCAACGCGCTGGGATGGCTGATGATCCCCTCCCGGTCGGCCTGGGCGCGCAGCGAGTCCTCGAGCCTGCCCATCATCACGGTGATCACCGGGCCCATGTCGTCGACGCGCAGGCCCTCGGCCTCGCGCCGCTTCAACCCGCGCTCGACCGCTTCACCCGCCGCGACTGCCTGCGCGACCGAGAACGACACCGTCGCGTTGACGTTGACGCCGCGGTACGTCGCCTCCTCCATCACCCTGATCCCGACCGACGTCGCCGGGAATTTCACGATGATGTTCGGGGCAAGGCCCGCGAAGTGCTCGCCCTGGGCGAGCATCCGGTCGAAGGAGCGGAAGAGCGTCGGGTCGGTCTGCATCGACAGGCGCCCCTGACGGCCGCCACTCGCGTCGAAGGCGGATCGCAGGAGCGGCGCGGCCCGGAGCGACATCTCCTCGACGATCGTCCAGGCGAGCTCCACGTCCGTGGC
>DATHTG010000409.1:0-18421 GCA_035463515.1 Candidatus Limnocylindrales bacterium | reverse complement strand
ACAACCCCCTCGTCGACCTCGTCGTCCTCGCCCACGTTCTCGTGCCACCATCGGCGCAGGAGCTGGAACGGGTCGGCTCCGGTGCTGCGCGGGATGTCCATGAGGACTTCCGTCATGCCGTCGATGCCTTGACTTGGGTCGACGACCAACGGCCAGAGCCCGGTCTGCGGGAAGGCCCGCGCGAGGGCCGTCCACCGCTCGACGACGTCCGGCACCGGCTGCTCAGTGACCCACAGTACCGGCCCCTCGCCGCGCGGCCCGCCGGAAGCCTCCGCGGAGAGGAGCCTGCCGGGCTTCAGGTCGACGCCGGCGATCGATCCCCCGTCCGTCGGGAGCTGACCGGCGACGGCCGACACGTAGATACCGCGGACGCTCGATCGCGGAGCATCGGCCGCTTCGTTCACTCGTTCGCCGCTGGGCAGCGCAAGCGAGGCCGGCCACGGCCGGACTTCGTAGCCCTTGCGGAGCTTCTCGCCGACGAGGTCGGCGTAGACGCGTCGGGCCCGGGGCTCCGCTACTCCGTCGACCTTGTACGCCCACTCCCGCGGGTAGCCGATCCGGCCGAAGTTGAACGCGACGCGCCACGTGCCGCCGTCGTCCTGTTCGAGCACGGCAGCGTAGAACTTCGCGGCCGAACCGCCGACGAATTCCAGGTAGGTCTGCGGGCCAAGCTCTGCGGAAGGCGTGGGCTCGCGCGCGGCGTCCGGCACCGCGACGTCTCGTTCGACCTCGCCATCGCCGCGACCGCCGAACAGCCTCCGAATGAACGACATTCAACCCCTCCACCATCCAGTTCATCGAACGTCTTCCGTTGGCGGTTTCAGGCTACGGCAGACTCGCGTGTGGAGTTGGGCCCACGCAGGTCGCATCGGGTCCGCGACATGCTGACATCGGCGCATCGATCGAGCGCTGTGTCGCGCAGACGACATCGCACCTGACACCCGGTCCCCAGCTGCCCAGGCGGGCAGCCAGGCAGTATGGTTGGACGTGGCACACGTCCCGGCCAGCTGGGGGAGGCTTAACGATGGAATCACTGCTCGTCCAGTTTCTGAGCCCGTTCCTGCCGAGACTCCTCGGTAAGGCCCATGACGTCGGTCAGGAGCTCGCCGACCGAACGGCGGACGTCGCGTGGGACTACGCCAGCCGCATCTGGGAGCGGCTTCGGCCTCGACTCGAAAGTCGACCCGGAGCGCCGCAGGCGGCCGAGGAGGTGGCCAAAGCACCCGAAGATACCGACGCGGCGGACCTGTTGCGCCTCCACTTGAAGAAGCTGCTGGCTGACGATCCGCAGTTGGTCACGGATCTGCGATCGCTCCTGGACGAGGCGAACTCAGCCGGGGTCATGGCAACCGGTGAGAAAAGCGTGGCCGCGGGGTCCATCCATGCGGAAACGAAGGGCATTGCCGGCGGCATCATCCACGGCGGCGTCCACCAGGTTAACCGCGGTGATGACTAGGGACGTCGCCCCACCTGCACGGGCTACGAAGTCGGAAGCGGCAACGGCCGTGCGTGACGTCAGGGCAGAAAGGGCTGGAATTGCCGGTGGCATCATCCACGGCGGCGTCCATCAAGAGAACATCCACGGGGTAGTCGTCAGGCGAGTTGAAGGCAACCTGATCTACCAGACCATCGTCGGGGAGCAGGAGGTCACGTTCGATGCCGCCGTCGTCGAGGACGAGTACCTCGATCGCGTCAGGCATTCCGAGCTCGCGACCGTTGACACGATGCTGGGCCGGGTGCCGATCGAGCGGCTCACGATCGCGTCGTCTCTGGTCCCGATGAAGGCCGGAGGCGACCTACCCGAGGAGTCGCTTACCGCCGTCTCTCGCGACACTGCGGTTCGCGCGATCGATGCTCTGACCATCGGATCCCGCCTGGTGATCGTCGCCGGGCCCGGTATGGGCAAGACCACGTTCCTCCATGCTCTGGCCAGCACGCTGACAACAAGGCGGACCGGCGAGATTCCCGTTCCGGTGTCGCTGTATCGCTACGTGTCGGAGTCCGACGGGAAGACGCTCATCGACTTTGCCCTCGAAACGCGGTTCGGGGAGATGTACAAGGGGCGAGAGCTGGAAGGCTTCGCCGACGTGTTCCGACTGTGGAACCGTGAGGGGAAGCTCCTCTTCTTGCTGGACGGCCTTGACGAGGTCCCCGAGGAGAAGCGACGCGCACTCGTCGACCAGTTCGCAGCGCTGACCCGGTTCGTCCTGACGACTCGCCCGATCGGGCGCATCGATGCCTATCAGCCGCCAGGAGGGACGCTGCAACTACTCCCGCTCGACGACCGCGACGTCGCCCGTTTCGTGTTCCAGTGGGCAGCCCTCGACGGCGTGGGGAACGCGTTCGAGCCGAGGTCCGTACTCAGAAACCTGCGGCATGACAGGCGACTCGCAGATCTCTCCAAGGTTCCTCAGCTGCTGGGGCTCATCTGTTACCTCTGGTCGAGCCATACGGTGCGCGCGTTCCGAACCCGTGCGGACCTGTTCGCCCAGACGACTGACGTGATGATTTCCAAGGGGCTGGACATCCTCGAGGTAACCGGCGAGGAACGGGAGACGCTGCCACGCACCCTGCGCCGCTGGCTGCGCAAGCTCGCCCTTGACATGCTCGCCCATCCGACGGGCGCCCGGCTCCGCATCAGCCGGGATGCCATGCTGGACGACCTCGAGATAGGTCGGTCGGAAACGGATGCGGCCCGGCTCTTCCGGCTGGCGCGGGCCAGCGGGCTCATCGTGCGTACGATCGATGGTGTCGAGGACTTCCAGTTCGTGCACCTGGTATTCCAGGAGTACCTCGCCGCTGAAGCGCTAGCCGCGAGCTCGGATCCGATTGCGATGGCCGAGCGTCTTCAGCACCGCGCCGCGTTCGAGGAGCCGCTGCGGATGGCATGCGCCATCTGGGCTGATCGAGGAGAGGACGACCGGATCCGACAGGTCATGCACGGCCTCGTTGCTCCCGAGCAGAGCGACCTGTTCGGCTCGAACGTGCTGCTTGCGGGCCAGTGCCTGGGCGAGATCGAAGGCGTCGGGCAACGCCTGCCAGACGTCGTCGACGACGTGGCCGATCGGCTGATGGAGCATGCGGCACGATGGTGGCTGCGTGCGCGATTCGCACCCGTCATGGCTGAGTTGAAGACCGACGGCATGCGCCGGAGGCTCGTGGAGTCCCTCTCCAGCGATGACATGCACGTCCGTTGGGCGGGTGCCGTGGCGCTCGGGCTAATGGGGGATCCAGCCACTCTCGGAGCCGTCAGAGAGCGCCTGAACATCGAGCCAAACGATGCAGTCTCCACCGCCCTGATCGAGGCGATCGCCGGCATCGGCTCACCGGACGCGATTCCGGATCTCATTAACGTCCTCGAATGGCTCGCCAGGCAGTCGAGCCCGGACGTCTTCATGGCTGCTGCCACCGGCGCGGCGCTGGCGCGACTCGGCGCGGTCGGTGAGCTGAAGATGCTGGTGGAGCACATCGACATCGAGATCGTCGGCGACGCCCTCATTGAGGCGCTTCGGTATCTGCCGCCCAAGGCCGCCGCCGACCTTGTCGAGGCATTGAATGCTGCAGGCACGACGGTTCGCTATTCAACCGCAGACGAGGTAGAGCCCGGTCCTTCACTGGAGGAGGCCGAGCGTGCGGCTGCGTCGGAGGATCCGGAGACCCGGCATGCCGCGATTTCACAGTTCGGGAGCATCGGAAACCTCGATGCTCGGTGGGCCCTGCTGGATCTCGTCACGGATGACGACGAGGACGTAGCAAAGCATGCTGCCGAGGAGCTCGCAGATGCCTGGAGCGACGGATGGGGACTGATCGAGAGTATCGACGAACTCGCCGCGTTGCTTGCGTCGGCCCCTGACGTCGACGCCGCCGCGATCGTCGTGAGCCTTTGGGAGATCCCTTCGGCCCGCGATGCGACGGTCCGCGCGTGGGATAAACACGCCGGCACTGACCCCCGCGCCGACACCATTGCCGGACTCCTCGACCACGAGGACGAGGATGTCCGGACGGCCGCGACGTGCATCCTCGGGCTGTTCCGGGCTCATGAAAGGGTCTCCGACCTCGGCAAGGCACTACTGACCGACCCGTCCGAGAGCGTCCGGCGACATGCCGTGTGGGCTCTGGGACGACTGTCCGACCAGGCCGGAGTGCCATTCCTGCTCGATTCCATCAAGGACGAGTTCACGAACCTCGAGGCCGTTTGTGAGGCGCTCGGTGCGATCGGGTCCACAGACGCGGTGCCAGTACTCCTTCAGCTCCTCGACCACGAGGCCACTACCGTCCGGCGTTCCGCCGCGCGCGCACTCGGAACGCTGGGAGATGCCCAGGCCGTCGACCGCCTGCTTCACCAGCTCGACGATGCCGATCACGACGCGTCCCTTGCTGCGCTGCGCGCACTCGGCGCGTTTGAGGTGGGGGACCCGTCTCGACTGGTACAGCTTCTTGAGAACGATGACGCCGATACGCGCGCGGCGGCCGCAGCTGGGCTCCGATCCACGCGCGGGGACGAGGTCGAGGCGGCACTCGCCCGGGCGGCGCGCCAAGACGCGTCACCGGACGTCGTCTTCGCTGCGTTGGCGTCACTTGGTCAGTCTGGACGGGGCGAGACTGCGGGTAAGTCCCTTGAGGCTCTCCTGACGAGCGAAGTCGATGACGTTCGCGCCGAGGTGTGCTACGGGCTCGGACGGGCCGGATTCCGACCGGCCATGCCGGCCCTGCGATCTCTCATGTACTCCGATCCGTCCCAGGGCGTACGTGACACGGCCGGTCAGGCATACGCCACCCTCGCGACTGAGGACGATATCCGGACGCTGATAGCGGAGCTCTCGTCAGCGGATGACCTCGAAACGCTCGGCGTGATCGCGAGCTATCTGTCGGACCACGCTGATTCGGACGTGGCAAGCCTATCCCGCCAGCTTGCCGAGTACGGGATCCGGCTCCTCGCTCGTCGAGATCATCGTGCCCTCATCGTCAAGGCAGCGAACGGGGACACGAAGGTGCGGATCGGCCAACCCGCGGACGCGGTCCCGCAAGGAACCGACCCAGTCGCGTTCTATGTCTCGCAGCTTTCGACCGGCGACGTCGACGAGAGGTGGGACGCCGCCGAGGCCCTGGGGACGATGAAGGCGGTGGGGTCGGTCGTCGCGCTGGCCGAGGCGTTATTGGACGCCGACGAAGTCGTCGCCTACGAAGCGGCCCGAGCGATCCAGGGCATGACACGGGACGAATCGCTGCATGACAGCGCCACCATGGCGCTGGCTGCCGCGACTGCTGAGGCCCGGCGTCGCGGGACTCTCACGGAACTCATTCGCCTCCTGATCGACGAACGCTCGGACAACGTCACGGAGGTTGTGCGCGACATGCTGGGCGTGCCCGAGGCGATGTGCGAGCTTCTTGAGGACGAGTCCGGCGACGAGGATGTTCAGGCTGCTTTGTGGACGATCGCGCAACGCTACAACCTGCGCTTCATGCCAGACCGAACGGTCATCATGCCTACCGGCGAACGCATGGCGTGCGCGGCCGGCCGTTCGCAGCTGGGGATCGCATGACGGCTGCGCGGTATCGCCGATGTAAGCTCCATTTCGCGTCGTCAACGACCGACGCGGCTACGCGACTCCAAGGGCTGCACGCACGTCACCCAGGCGGCTGATCGTCTCCGCGTCGAACGGGTCGCGGAAGACCCAGATGGCGTGGTCGATCCCGACCGCCTCGTACTCGCGGAGCTGCGCTGCGACCTCATCGGGAGGGCCGAGCAGCTCCGCTTCGTCTTCCCCGGGGTGCGGGCCGTGGCGCGCGCGGTAGCCCTCCCACGCGTCGCCGGCTGCCGCCCGTGTGTCGCGCACGACCACGTTCTGGAAGACCGAGCGCTCAATTTCGGCCGGGTCGCGCCCGATCTCGGCACACCGCGCGCGGAGGATCGCGGCGGCCGCCGCAAGCTCGTCGGGCGTGCCCTTGCCGTTCCACATGTCGGCGTGGCGCGCGATCATCGGGAGCGTCTTCTTCGGGCCCATCCCGCCGATCAGGATCGGCAGCCGGGCCTGGACGGGCAGCGGCGCACAGACCGCGTCGAGCAATCGATAGAACCGGCCGTCGTGGGTCACGCGCTCACCTGCGAGCAGCCGCCGGATCAGCCCGATGGCCTCGTCGAGCCGATCGAGCCGTTCGCCGAAGCCGGAGCCGAAGTCGAGTCCGAACGCATCGTGCTCGCGGTCGAACCAGCCGGCGCCGATGCCGAGGACCGCGCGGCCGCCGGAGATCTGGTCGAGCGTCGTGGCGAGTTTGGCGGTCAGCCCGGGGTTGCGGAACGTGTTGGCCGCGACGAGCAGGCCGACCTGGACACGCTCGGTGAGTGCGGCGACGGCGGCCAGCGTCGCCCAGCCCTCCAGCTTCGGGTCGGTCCAGTCGCCCTCGTCGGCGAGCAGGTGGTCGTCGATCCAGACGGAGTCCCACCCAGAGCGCTCGGCGAGCACGCACGCATCGCGCACCGCGGGCCACGTCGTCCGGGTGACCCAGAATGCAGCGCCGAACCTCATCTCGCGACGACGAAGCCGTCGACGTCGACCCGTGGTCGTCCTGACGTGCCGAGGACCTTGATCGTCAGCGTGCGGCTGGCCGACTTCGAGTAGTTGATCGACCACACGACCCGCTGCTTGCGCGTCGTCGCCGAGTACAGGTCGACGGTGGCCTTGTAGACGCCGTTCACGTAGACCCGTGCCTTGCCCCGATTGGCGGCCTTCAGGCCGACCCATGCGATCGATTTGCCGGTGAATGTGATCCGCGCGGTCGAGCCGGCCCTCGAGCTGCTGCGGGCCGAGCCGCCCCACCACGTCGTCGAGGTGGAGGTCGACCAGCTGCCGGCGTAGCGAACGGCTGCATTCGACTGGGACACCGAAACGATCCTTGACGTCGGCGTGTACGCCCACGCCCCGACGTTCCCGGCAGCGTCAACGGCGCGCACACGGAACCGGTAGGTGTGCCCGGCAGACACGAGCCGGTTCAGGCTCCACGGAGGGCCCTTGCTGGCGATCTGAACGTACGAGCCGCCATCGGTCGACTGGGCGACCTGGACGTGGTCGACGCCCGAGCCGGCGTCCGCCGCGGTCCATGCGAGTCGGAGCGTCGGGCGCCCGGCATTGAGGGCGACGCCGGTCGCGAGCGCGGGGACCCGAACGCTGGTGGTCGGCGCGGTCGTGTCGGCGGTCGAGGACCGCTTGTAGATCTTGACCCAGTCGACCTGCAGCCGGACCTTTCCTGACATCGAGGTCTTGAACGCGTCCAGCTGGATCGACAGGTGGTGGGCGACGTCCGGGATCGCCGCCGCGTCGGAGACCGTCCAGGCGAGGACTCCGTCGCGATAGATCCTGATCGAGGTCGGCGTCCACTCCATCGCAAAGGTGTGCCACTGCGTGCCGTCCACGCCGGCATGCTTGAACCAGTACTGCTTGTTGTCCGACCCGTAGTGGACGTAGCTCGAGACGGGGTTGCGGTCCGCTTCGACACCCGTCTCGTAGATGTCGTTCTCGCCGTCGATCGGCCAGCGCCCGGACTCCGGCCAGGTCAGGACCGCGCCGCTGGTCGCCTGCGACGGATCCGCGTCGGTGCGCACCCGGAACTCGAACTTCCCGTAGGTCTGATTGAGCTTGTTCGACATGCCCCCGGATACGAGCGTGCCGTTGATCATCTGGGCGGTGATCGTCAGCAGCCCGTTCCCGACCGAGATCGCCCTGCCGTCACGGATGCCGTTCCCGGCGTGGCCCGGGATCCACGGCCCGTAGATGCTCCATTTCGACGTGTCGACCGCGGTGCCGTTGAAATCATCCGACTGGACCAGCTGCCAGGTCGTCGCGTGCACTGGTGCCGGCCCCGCCGACACCGCGAGCAGGAGTCCGATGACCCCGATCGCCACGAGACGCGACGACCGTACGGTTCGTCGTGCGAGGGCGTGCTTCATTCCTGCCAAGGGCAACGCTGGGTCTCCTGTTCGGTCCTCGAAGTGTCAGCCAGTGCGGTGACCTTCGCGATGGCCCAGAGGTCCCGGGATCCGGGAGCACCGATCCCTATCGGGCTCGGCGAGCGGCGGAGGCGGCGAGACGGTCGTACGCCTCGGCGATGAGCGGCTTCACGGTCGCGTCGAACGTCGTCCAGCTGGGGTTCAGGACGGCGATCCAGCGCTGCTTCGCGTAGACGGGGTGGGGGAGGATCGTATCAAGCGCTGGGTAGTCGGGCTCATCGATCGAGCCCACCAGCCGTTCGAACGTGTCCTTGCCGACCCCGATATTCAGCCGGAACACGCCCGGTCGCGCAAGGTTCGACGGGTTGCCCATGTCGTGCTCGTCGGTCGTGACGATCGTCGCGAAGTTCGGCCAGCTCGACTCGTCGAGCGAGAAGAACGTCGCCCCGAGGGCCGAGGCGACGACCGTGTCGGGGTACGTGCCGGTGATCCAGCTCGTGATCTCGTCCGGGTTCGGGCCGGAGCCCTTCGCATCTGCCATGACCCCAGCGTAGGAGATGCATGTCAAGCCCCGGGCGCGGCATACTGCGCCCCGATGGCCGACACGACAGCGTCCCTCGCGCCACGCCATCTCGATGAGCTTCGCCGCTGTTGCGGCGAGGTGATCACGCCCAGCGACGCGACGTACGACGACGCCCGTCGCCTCTGGAACGCGATCCACGATCGACAGCCTGCCCTCATCGTCCGGCCGACGACTGCCGAGAAGGTCGCCACGGCGGTCCGCTTCGCACGTGAGCACGACCTCGAGATCGTGGTCAGGTCCGGTGGTCACAGCGCCGCCGGGTTCAAGGGAGCCGACGGCTGTTTCCTCATCGACATGTCCGGGATGCGCGGGGTCGAGGTCGATGCTGGATCCCGGATCGCCCGATCGAACGGCGGTGCGCTCCTAGGCGAGCTCGACGTCGCCGCTCAGGAACACGGTCTCGTCTGCCCCATCGGCGTCGTCGGCCACACGGGCGTTGCCGGGTTGACGCTCGGCGGGGGAGTCGGCCGCCTGCAGCGGCACTTCGGCCTCACGATCGACAACCTCGCTGCGGTCGAGCTCGTCACCGCCAACGGACGCCTCGTCCGCGCCAGCGAAACCGAGGAGCCCGACCTCTTCTGGGGCCTGCGCGGTGCGGGCTGGAACTTCGGGATCGCGACCGCCTTCGAGTTCCGGCTGCATCCGTTCGGGCCCGATCTGCATCGGGGTTTCCTCGCGTTCCCCGCGACGCAGATCCAGGACGTGTGGACCGTCTTCCGCGAGTACGTCCGCAGCGCCCCGGATGCCGTGTCGCTGATCTTCGGGATTGATCGGGCAGGGGAGGGGATGGGCTACCCGGACGACCTGGTCGGCAAGCCGATCACGTACCTGGCGTGGAACCACAGCGGGCGGGCGGAGGACGTCGAGCGCGACACGGCCGGGCTTCGGGTCGGGCCAATGCCGGTGGCAACCACGATCGGAAGCCAGCCGTACCTCGACGTCCAGACCGCGCACGACCTCGCCTTCGCCTGGGGCAGCCGGTCGTTCATCAAGAGCCACAACGCGAACGACCTCCGGCGCGAGGCTCTCGACGAGCTGGTCGAGCTCGTGGCGACCGCGCCCGGCGCCGGGACGTTCTCGGTCACGGCCTTGGGCGGAACGATCGGCCGTGTGCCCGAGGACGCGACGGCCTTCACGGGCCGCGCGGCGCAGTTCGACCTCAGTACGGACGCGAACTGGACCGACCCGGCGCTCGACGAGGCGATGTCCGGCTGGTGCCGGCGAGCCCTTGCCGTCACGGAGCCCGACTGGACGCTCGGCGCGTACCCGAACGGCAACTCCGACGCCGGCCCCGACGAGACTCGACGGCTATACGGCGACGCCAAGCTGGCCCGACTCGCCGCCCTCAAGCGGGTCTGGGACCCGGACAACGTCTTTCACGTGAACCCGAACGTGGCGCCTGCGCCCGAGTGAGGGACGCTGGCCTCTGACGACGATGAGGCCCTGTCAGCGCCACCCGAAGAGCGTCTCCGGCGTTCCGGGCGCAGGCCACAGGACGGTCGCCACGACGACGGCCCCCACGGTCGATCCGACAAGCGACATCGCGAGGTCCTGGATCGTGTTGTCGTAGGTCAGGTCGAGCCCCGAGGCACCGCTGCGCATCAGCAGGTACTCGCCGAGCTCCCAGAGCACGTCGACCACGGCGCCGAAACCGAGCACGAGGGCGAACCCTGCCCAGCGACTTTCCACCAGCGGCGCAACCGCGAGCCCGAAGGCGATGCACAGAAAGCACCACCCGACCACGTGCGGGATCACGTCGAAGCGCGGGATCGCGAAGAGCCCGAGGACGTTGGCGGCGGCGTCGATCGCGAGTGGTACCGTGAGCGCGACGTCGGCGACGACCGGGTACGGACTCGGCTGTCCGGCGAGGAGCCAGGTGATCGGGATCAGCCCGACCACCGCCGGGTAGAGGACCGCCCGGAAGGCCATCGCCTTGCCCCGGAAGTGCGAGCTGTCCGGCCGGGTCAACGGATACAGGGATAGTCCGACGACGAGGAGCTTCAGCGCGACGGCGACCCCGACCGATGCGTCCACGATTGAGATTATGGACAGCAGTTGGCAGCCGGATGCGAGGCGGATGGCCCACCCGCACCAGTGTCCTCGGTCTGAAGCTTTCCGATACTCGGTGGCACACCCAAATCGAGGGAGCGACTGTGACGAGCAACACCTGGACCGCCGAGGCAATCGAGGACATCGCCGGCCTCATGAAGGACATGGACATCTGCATGTTCGTCACCCGCTCGAACGGGTCGATGCGGAAACGCCCGATGTCGAACAACGGCAAGGTCGAGTGGGACGGCGACAGCTGGTTCTTCAGCTTCCGCGACAGCGCCAAGGTGGAGGAGATCGAGGCCGATCTGAGCGTCGAGCTCGCCTACATCGCGACCGAGCGCGGGACGTGGATGTCGCTCGAAGGCACCGCCGAGGTCGTGGAGGACGACGCCAAAAAGCGCGAGGTGTGGGAAGACTCGTTGGCCGGCTGGTTCAAGGAAGGCCCCGACGACGACAAGGTCGTCCTGCTCAAGGTACGGGCCAGCCGGATCCACGCGTGGACCGACGGGCAGGAGCTCATCGCCGAACCCGGCAAGGCGGTAAAACGCATCGAGGGCTGATCCGCTCGCTGACGCGCGATGCTCGAGTCACCGCGACGGGTGCGTTCCGATGGCGTTCATCACGAGCCGGAAGAGTTCGTCCGGACGGTTCGTCGCATCGACGGCACCCTTGCGCTTCGCCTCCGCGCGTAGGTCCGGCTCAGCGGAGCCGGCGTAGATGACATAGGGAGTCTTGTCGCCGCGTGCTCGGAGCTTCTCGAGCAGGTCGAAGCCGGCCTTCCTCTGCAGTCCGCGGCCCAGGTCCGAGATGATCGCGTCGAAGGAAGTGACCTCGACCTGCTCCAGTGCGGCATCGGTTGACTTGGCGATCACGATCGTCACGCCCGCCGCCTCGAAGGCGCGCCGTTCGAGAACGTTGTTCTCCGGGTGATTGTCGACCCACAGGACCCGAGCGGCGGATGCCCGGCGTACGGCGCCGGGGGTCAAGGCGTCGCCGACGGCGATGGCGGCGGTCTGCGCCTCGCGCGTGCTCGCCTCAGGGGTCGTCGGGGTGGCCTTGCTGACCGACGCCGCCACCAGTGCACCGGTGACCTCGGCCTGCTTCTGCTTGAAGGTTGCCTCGATGCCGGCGCCCTTGAACGATAGCTCGTCCGTCCGGTCGATCAGCTTCTTGATGCTCGGTCCAAGCCACACGAACACGACGAGTACGACCAGCGGCAGCGCTAGTGCGCCGATCAGCCGAGATACGGCGTCGAGCACGCTGACGACATCATCGATATCCACGAGTCGGCCCGCCTGAGCGAGATCCTGATGCGACACAACATCAGACGCGGCAGCCGCACTGTCAAGCCCAAGTCGACCGTCGTCCAGGCATTGCGGAGCAAGGCCTGACCTCGGGTGTTTCGCGCGGAGTCCCCCCTCCGAACACCTCGGCCCCTAGACTTGCCGGATGCGGAGCTGCCCTCGGTGCCGGACGGAGAACCCGCCTCAGGCGCAGTTCTGCATGTCCTGCGGGTTCGGGCTCGGGGCACCGCCTACGGCCGAGCACTTCCGCAAGATGGTCACGATCCTGTTCACGGACGTGGTCAACTCCACCGCCCTCGGCGAGCGCCTCGATCCGGAAACGGTGTCGGAGGTCATGACGGCCTATTTCGACACGATGCGAGGGGTCATCGCTCGGCACGATGGGACGGTCGCGAAGTTCATGGGCGACGCCGTTCTCGCAGTCTTCGGCGTTCCGCATTTGCACGAGGACGACGCGCTCCGGGCCGTTCGGGCGGCAGCCGACATGCGCGATGAGCTGACCCGCCTCAACAAGCGGCTTGGAGAGCGTTGGGGCGTGACCATCTCGACGCGGACCGGGATCAACACGGGGGTCGTCGCCGGGGTCGGCGTCGTGCCCGACCAGGACTTCGTCGCCGGCGACACCGCGAACGTCGCGGCCCGCCTCCAGCAGATCGCCGGCGCGGACGAGATCCTGCTGAGCGAGGCGACCTACCGTCTGGCGGTCGGCGGCATCGAGACAGACCGGCTGCCACCCATCGAGCTGAAGGGCAAGGCAGGACCAACCATCGTCCATCGGCTGCGCCGGATCCGGACGGGCATCGAACTCGGGTCGTCGGAGCACCGCACGGCGATGGTCGGCCGGAAGGACGAGCTCGATGTCCTCCACTGGACGCTGCAGCGCGGGATCGAGGACGGAACCGCCCGACTCGTGACGATCCTCGGCGCCGCCGGGGTTGGCAAGTCTCGCCTCGTCGACGAGTTCCTCCACGATGTCGGGCAGGAGCACACCGTCCTTCGTGGCCGCTGCCTCCCGTACGGGGACGGGATGACGTTCTGGCCGCTCGTCGAGATCGTCAAGCAGGCGGCCCGCATCGACGACGGCGACACCCGTGAGTCGGTCCGGGCCAAGATCGAAGCCCGGCTCGGCGGTTCCCCGGACGCTCCGATCGTCGCCGGCCGCCTGGCCCAGCTGGCCGGGCTCGCGGAGGCCGAAGCCGCCTCGGAGTCGCCGTCGTTCGCCGTCTCGCGTCTGCTCCGCGGTGTCGCCGAGGATGGTCCGCTGGTCGCGGTAGTCGATGATCTCCACTGGGCCGAGCCGAGCCTGCTCGGGATCGTCGAAGAGGTCGTGCGAACCACCGCGAGCCTGCCGATCGTCGTCCTCTGCCTGGCGCGGGCCGATCTCGTCGAGGCACACCCGGAGTGGGGCGTCAGCGTGGAGGGCACGCGCCTCGAGCTGGCGCCCCTCAACCAGGCTGAATGCGAGCGGATGATCGCGATGCTGCTGAGGGAGGCGCGCGTGCCGCCCGCCGTCCGGGCCCGGATCTCCGGGGCCGCCGAGGGCAACCCGCTCTACGTCGAGCAGCTGGTTTCGATGCTCATCGACGACGGGGTCCTCGTCCCCGGGAAGGACGGTCTGACGGCGTCCGAGGCCGACCTCGACAAGATGTCGGTCCCGCCGGGCATCCATGCGCTGCTCGCTGGCCGTCTCGAGCGGCTGGATCGCACGGAACGCGCCGTCGTGGGGCCCGCGGCCGTGATCGGGCAGGTCTTCTACCTCGATGCGCTCTGCACGCTCGTCCCGGACGCCAGCCAGGAGCAGATCTCGAAGACGCTGATCGAGCTGACGCGCAAGGACCTCGTGCGCCCCAGTCGGACGGACCTCGCCGGCCAGGAGGCGTTCGCGTTCAAGCACCAGCTCATCCGGGAAGTCGCCTACCAGGCGCTCTCGAAGTCGCAGCGGGCGGCGATGCACGAGGACTTCGCCGGCTGGCTGGAGTCGGCCATGGGGGAACGGGTACCGGAGTACGCCGAGCTCCTCGGTTACCACCTCGAGCAGGCCCACCGCTACCTGGCCGAGTTGGGGCCGGTGGACGCGCAGGGCCGTGATGTGGCGCGTCGCGCGGCGGATTGGCTCGCCCGTGCGGGCTGGCGGGCGTCGGCGCTCGGTGACGCGGCCGCCGGGGTGACCCTTCGCCGGCGGAGTCTGGCGTTGATGGAGCCCGGCGCGCCCGACCGACCGCAGATCCTCGCGGAACTCGGTGATGCGCTGCTGTGGCGCGGGCTGTTCGATGAGGCGAGGGCGGCTCTTGCGGAGGCCGTCGGCGCGTCCGGCGACGAGAGCACGCGCACCCGGACGCTCGCCCGGCTGTCCCAGCTCCGGCTCGACTTCCAGGTCGATCCGGGCGCTGATTACGGTGCCATCGAGCGCGAGGCGCTGGAGGCCGCGGAGGCGCTCGAGGCTGCTGGCGACGACTTCGGTACGGCGCGGGCCTGGCGCGTCGTCTACTGGGCGCGGTGGGGGATGTGCCGGCTGGAGGACATGCGGCCGGCCGCCGAGCGCGCCCTCGTCCACGACCAGCGCAGCCATGACCCGCAGTACTTCCAGGACGACCTCATCGGCGTGCTCGTCGCGCTCGTCTGGGGTCCCACGCCGGCGAGTGAGGCACTCCGACAGGGCTTGGAGATCCTGGAGAAGGTGCGTGGCCACCGCGGGGCCGAAGCGTACGCCAAGTGCTTCCTGGGTCAGCTGCGCGGGATGCTCGGCCAGGCCGACGTGGCCCGCGAGCTGATCGGGCGCGGCGTCGCGACGCGGCAGGATCTCGGCGACTATCCCGGCGCCGCGATGAGCCATGCTGAGGGCCTGGGCTACTTCATCGAGATGGTGCGGGGCGAGTGGGAGGCCGCCGAGCGCGAGCTCCGCGTCGGCTACGACCTCCTCAAGGAGATGGGCGACAAGAACTACTTCGCGATCACGGCCGGCTGGCTGGCGCACGCGGTCCTCGCGCTTGGTCGCGACGAAGAGGCCGAGCCCCTCATCGAGGACTGCCGGCGGGCAGCCGCCCGAGGGTGGGTCGCTGCACAGGGGATCTGGCGCGGGGCGGAGGCGATCCTGCTCGCTCGGCGTGGTGCGGCGAGCGCCGCGGAAGCTCTCGCACGCGAGGCGGTGGCCCTGGCGCTTGCCACGGACCGGGTGGATACGCAGACCGACGCGCTGATGGACCTCGCCGAGGTGCTCAGCCTGGCAGGTGCCCACGCCGAGGCCGCCGACGTCGTCGAGGACGCGCTACGACGCTACGAGGCGAAGGAGGTCGTTCCCGCGGCCGAGCGCGCCAGACAGCGCATCAGGGAGCTCCGAAGGAACGTCAGCTCGACCGAGGAGCCGCGGACGATTCGCCCAAGCTGATCGTCGTCGAATCCCCAGGGCGGAGGACCCGCACGTCTGCTCGCGGCGCCAGGTTGGCCGCATGACGTGCGAACCGGTCGCCGGGCTCCGTCAACGGAGTCCTCCACAACCGGTGGAGTCGGCGTGGGTAGAGGGTGCCCCAGTGGATCGGTACCGCGACCGTGGCGCCGACGTCGCGCAGCATCTCCGCGGCCGATCTTGGACCCAGGTGGCCCGGCCCGCGATGCGGACCCCAGGTCCAGACGGGCATGAGCGCCAGGTCAATCGAACCCGACGGGCGCAGGTCGGCCGGCAAGCGACCGGTGTCGCCGCAGAACCAGATCCGGGGTCCGGCGTCGAGGAGGTAGCCGTGCGGCTCGGCTCGGGCAGCTCCCGGCGTGACCCAGTGGCGGGCGGGCACGGCCTCGATCGACAGCTCGCCGAACCCTGTCCGTTCTCCGGTCGTCATCTCGCGGACGTCGGCGTCGATCCAGCGCCGGACCGCGCGGCCAAGGCCACGCGGGACGATCACCACCGGCCGGCCGCGAATGGCCGAGAGCGACGCCCGATCGAAGTGGTCGGGATGGCCGTGCGAGATCAGCACGAGATCGATCGGGCCGAGGGTCTCCGGGTCGGGGAGGGGACCGTGGCGTTCCAGCGGCCCCAGCCGGTCACGCAGGAACGGATCGGTGAGGATCTGCATGCCCGCGACCTGGATCAGGGCCGTGGCGTGGCCCACGAACTGCACGTCGATCCGGATGGGATCGGCCGCCGCCGGATCAGCGCCCGTGCTCGTCACCACGGAGCTCGACCACGGGATCACCGCGTCCGCCGGGGACCAGGCGCAGTCGGGCAGGGTGACGAAGCAGCGTCACCACGCCACCCAGGACGGAGCCGGCGATCGTCTCGGTCAGGTCGATCATCGTGTCGTCGTACGACAGGTTCATGCCCCGTGCGCCCAGCTTGAACCCGATCCACTCGCCGATCTCCCAGAGCCCGGCCAACATTCCGCCGGCGGCCACTCCGGCACCGGCTGCTTCCCACGGGGTTCGTGTGCGCGGCGTCGCGAGCGCACCGAACACCGACGATACCAGCGCCCCATCCGCGAAGTGGACGAGGTCGTCGACATGCGCCCGCTGGTAGAAACCGAGCGCGTTGCCGCCGGCATCAGCCAGGAGGGGCAGCGTGATCGCAAGGTCGAGCTCGCGGGGGTAGGGATCCCTGCGGCCACGCACCCGCCAGGCCAGGGGCGCAAGCAGCATCCCTCCCGCATAGCCGACCGCTCGCAGCCGCATGCCCTTGCCGTGATAGCGAGGGGAGCTCGAGTTGAGGAACGCGTCGATGGCGAGGACGATGACCGTCGCCTTGGCCGCGGTGATCGCGGCAACCCAGCCGAGGTCTGCCAGCGTGGGCGGCGCCGCCGGCGCCGCCGGCGTACCGACTTCGGCGTCGGGCATTGGCGCAGAAGATTCGACTGCCATCGGCGTCCTCATCCGCGGATCGCACCGGAAGCCCGGTGTGCGAGCGTCAGCGTAGGGCGTCTCGGCTATCAGCGAGGACCAGGTGGGCCGTCGAGCACCCGCGGCACGTACTCGAGCAGCACGATCCGGTTGTCGAACGTGCGGCTCGTGACCATGTCGAGCGCCACGTCCGGGTAGCCGTCGTAGATCCGCTCGCGACCGGTCTTGCCGGTGATGACGGGGAAGACGCCCACCCGGAACAGGTCGACCAGCCCGGCTTCGAGCAGCGACCGGCACAGCGTCAGGCTGCCGAGCGTGCTCATGTTCGTGCCGCTTCGCTTCAGTTCGGCCACCGCCTCGACGGCATCGCCCCGGACGACCTCGGTGTTCGCCCAGGCCAACGGGGTCTCCAGCGTCGAGGAGAAGACGATCTTGCGCTGTCGCGTGAGAGCTGCCGTGGCGTCGGCCTCCTCGGCGGGCAGATCGGCGGAGCTGGCAAAGCCGGACATGAGCCGGTAGGTGTTCGCACCCATCAGGACCGCGTAGTCGCGGTCGGGGCGCTCGTCGAGCCAGGCGAGGTAGCCGGGGCTTTCCATGCCCCACCATCCCGGCCAGCCCTCCGCGGACGCGTAGCCGTCGAGAGACGTGATGAAATCGACAATCAGTTGGCTCATTGGTCGTCTCCCGTGCTTCCCATGCGTTCGAGCAGCGCCAGCGTCGTCGACCAGCTGCGGATCGTCATGGACTTGTAGGCCGGGGTGCCGACGATCTTGCTGAGGCGACTCTTGGTGCGTTGCGCGCTGAGACGCTCCGAGTAGATGACGCCATCGCCAGGCCACACGCGGTCGACGCCGGGCCGGGGGTCAAAGACCTCCATCGCCGCCTTCGCGTCGATCCCCAGCAGGAAGATCGCATCGCTGTGGTACTTCGCGGGCTGCTCGCCAAAGCCCTTCGGCTTGCCGTCGACGACAGCGCGCAGCTCGGCCTGGGTCAGGACGAGCACCGAGATCAGCTCGCTGTCGAGCCGGAACCGCTTGGGGAGGGCCGCCTCGATGTCCCGCTGGACCGTGCGCGCTGCGCGGTTGGAACTCAGCAAGACGTTGCCGCTTGCGATGTACGTCGACACGTCCGTGTAGCCGAGCTCCTCGAGGAGCTCTCGCAGCGGCGCCATCGGCACCTTGTTCTTGCCGCCGACGTTGATGCCGCGCAGCAGGACGAGGTACTTCGTCACGAATCGACCCGGTTCTTGAGGTTGCTGTGGCGTCGGTTCATCGGGTGGCTCCTGTGGCGAGGGACGGTGAATTTTGGTCGATTGTCGACGCTTGGCCGTCAGACCGCGGACATTCGTCGGCGACCATCGCCGCGGAACCGCCCTGATCGCCGCAGAGTGTCATATCAGGGTTGACACCGCGGTCGCATGGGTCCACGGTGAGGATCGGCCGACACAAGTGTCGGTTCACTCCCAAGCCGAGTCCGAGGCCTGGTGGTGATCTGATGTCAACGAAACAGGGACAGTCGCCAGAGCTCGGACCGCTGGCGGAACTCGCCACCTCGGTCATGGACGGTAGAGTCGGGACCCAGGTTGGAATGGTTGAGGCGAGGCGCAGCGGGGCCGATCACGAAGTGACGCCCGAGCAGATCGTGGCCCTGTCAGGCGCGGGTCTCGACCTTGCCGGTCGGGGGGAGTGGCGGCTCGGCCTCATTGTGGCCGAG
>DATHTG010000408.1:0-3963 GCA_035463515.1 Candidatus Limnocylindrales bacterium | reverse complement strand
GCCCGGACGAGATGGATGCGTCCTTCTTCCTCGGTCGCATCCGGAGGCCCCACCCAGTGCTCCGCCAGACCGAGGCGGTCTGCCCGGCGGCGTTCCCACGTGCCCGCGGGCGGCACACGCACGAGGTCGACCCACAGACCGTGGGTCCCCACGAACCCTTTCGCGTGATCACCGAGCTGCTTGACATCACGCGGCCCATCGCGGAGGGCGTCCCGGAGTCGATCTGCAGCAGCGGCAAGCTCCGGCTCGCCAGCCCCCGTGGCACGTCCGAACGTCCGTCGCCACTGCTCGCGTCGTGCGGCCCGTACGCCGAGCGCATAGAGCCAGTACTCGCGCCTCGAGACGATGTGGATCGTCACCCGCATGAGCGTCGCCTGGATGACGGTCCGTTCCTCCAGAGCTCGTGTCAGCGCACCTCGTTCGAAGCCGGCGAGCCGCGTCCAGAGGCCGACATAGCCCGACGGCGCGTATTGGGTCTGCAGCCCGCCGACCTGCTCGACGGCGTCCGCGATCGACGTCGTCGCCCGATCGAGCAACAGCTGGCGAGCGAGCAATGCGCGGTTGAGCGCCCGCGTCGACAGGATCGGTTCCGTCACCAGGCGATGATGCCGGACGGATGCGGGTCGCGACTCCGGTCGTATGCTGGTCCGATGGCGACCGAGGCGGCCCCAAGGCCGGGACCGGGCGATGTCCCGTGGGCGGTCCCGCTCGCCGTCACGCTCCCGTTGGCCGGCCTCGCGCTGCTGCTCGCTCGTCCCGAGATGGACATGGAGTGGGAGCACCATCCGAGCCACTTCTGGCTCGTCCTCATCACCGCGGTCGTGAGTGTCGTCCTCGCGTATGTCACGAACGTGGCCGCCGGGCGGTTCCGCGACGCGCGCCTGGTCCTGATCTCGTTCGCGTTCCTGTCCGCCGCTGGGTTCCTCGGCCTGCACGCGCTCGCGACCCCGGGCGTCCTCCTCGAGAAGCCGAACGCGGGGTTCTCGATCGCGACGCCGGTCGGGCTCGTCCTCGCGTCGATCTTCGCGGCCGCGTCGACAAGCGCCGTCGCGGGGCCGGGCGCGCCGACCGTCCTCCGGACCCGCGAGCTCATCCTCGGCGCGCTCCTGGGACTCATGGCGATCTGGGGCGTGCTGTCGCTTGCGCGCCTGCCACCGCTCGATGGACCGCCGCCGCCGACGGAAGGGGTGGGGCTGCTCACTCTCCTCGGTGTCGTGGCCGTCGCCCTCTACGCTTTCGCCGCGCTCCGGACCTATCGGCTGTACCGGCAACGAGGCGGGACGATCCTCCTCACGATCGCGGTCGCGCTGGTGCTCCTGGCCGAGGCGATGATCGCGGTGGTCGTCAGCCGCAACTGGCAGCTCAGCTGGTGGGAGTGGCACATCCTGATGCTGGCGGCGTTCGTGCTGATCGCGCTCGGCGCACGCGAGGAGTACCGCCGAAGCGGCTCGCTGACCGGGGCGTTCGGCGGGCTGTATCTGGAGCAGACGCTGGCCCGTATCGACCGCTGGCATGCCGGTGCGATCGCAGCCGTCGCATCTGCCCAGGCGGCGGGTCGACCTGTCGAGCGCGTACTCGATCAGCTCCGCAGCGAGGGCGCGACGAGCGACGAGGTCGCGCTCCTGGCTGGCACGGCACAGGAGCTCCGCCGGCTCGACGCGTCGTTCCAGCCGTACCTGCCGTCGGTGGTGGCCGAACGGATCCGACAGAGCGGCACGCCGGACCAGGTCCTGCCCGGTGAGGAGCGCATCGTGAGCGTGCTGTTCGCCGATCTCGCCGGATTCACGACCTTCAGCGAGACCCGCCCCGCGACCGAGGTGCTCGAGATGCTCAACACGTTCTGGGCCGCGGTCGTCCCGGCGATCGACGCGACGGGGGGCGTGATCGAGCACTTCGCGGGCGACGGCATCATGGCGATCTTCAATACCGAGGGCGACCAGCCCGACCATGCGCGACGCGCCGTCGATGCCGCGCGGGCGATCGTGGTGGGCGCGCGTCCGATCGCGGCGAGCCACCCCGGCTGGCCGACGTTCCGCGTCGGGATCAACACGGGCCGGGCGGTCCTTGGCGATGTCGGTGCTGCGGAGCGGCGCAGCTTCGCGGTCATCGGTGACACCACCAACACCGCCGCCCGCCTGATGACCGCCGCCGAGCCGGGACAGATCGTCGCCGGTCGGGCGACGTGGGAAGCGCTCGGCGGCCTCGCCCGGGGCGAGGCCATGGGGCCGATCCGGGTGAAAGGCAAGCGAGATCCCGTCGACGTCTGGCGGCTCGACGCCGACTGAGTCGGCCCGCCTGGCCCCGCGCGGCCACGTCGGATTTGCGTACATTCCGCTTGTCAGTGGACGCGCCCCAAGCAAGGGCAGCACGGATGGTGTCACGCGCGGACCCCAACACGGAGTTCTTCCCGGGTGCCAACCCGCATCCGGTGATGCGCGTCACTGACGACGGCGACCTCATCTACGCGAACGTGGCGAGTCAGCCGGTCCTCGACGCGCTCGGCCTCGTCGTGGGTCAGCCGGTCCCGGCGGAGTGGCTCGAGCGGCTCATGACGACCGAGGGTCCGATCGACGTCCGCGTCGGTCCGCGCACCTTCGAGCTCCTCGCGGTCCGGCTACGGGACCTGCGGTTCACGAACGTCTACGGCACCGACGTGACCGCACAACGAGCGATCACGAAGTTTCCCGACCAGAACCCCAACCCGGTGTTCCGCATCTCGCTCGATGGCGTCCTGGTCTACATCAACGGGGCCGCCCATGACCTCATCGACGGCCTCGGCGGTCGACTCGGTGAACCCATGCCCCAGCCGTACCGGGATGACCTGCAGTCGGCTGCCCGCGAGGGGCAGCGACGGTCCGTGGTCGTCCGAAGCCGCGACCGTGATTACGCGCTCCTCGCTGTGGATGTCCCCGAGTTCGAATTCACGAACGTCTACGGGACGGACATCACCGCGCAGCTCCAGATCGAGGCGCTCAACCGGCAGAACGTGCAGCTGTTGCTGAACATCCTCCCCGAGCCCATCGCCGACCGGCTTCGTGCCGGCGAGGCGCTCATCGCCGATCGGCATGAGGACGTCTCGCTGCTGTTCGCCGACATCGTCGGCTTCACCGACATGTCGAGCACGATGGACGCGTCGGAGCTCGTGCGGCTGCTCAACGAGGTGTTCAGCGTGTTCGATGGCCTCGTCGACGCGAGCGGGCTCGAGAAGGTCAAGACCATCGGCGATGCGTACATGATCGTCGGCGGGATGCCGATCTGGCAGCCCGACCACCTCGACCGGATGGCGGGACTCGCGCTCGACATCGCCGACGCCGTCGCGCACAACGACGCGGCCGCCAGACTGGGCGTGCGGTTCCGGATCGGCATCAATACCGGACCGGTCGTCGCCGGCGTCATCGGCACCCGGCGCTGGATCTACGACGTCTGGGGCGACACCGTGAACGTCGCGAGCCGCATGGAATCGACGGGGATCGCCGGGCGCGTCCAGGTGACCCCTGCGGTCGAGCAGCGTCTCCGCGGCCGCTTCCGCCTCGAGTCCCGGGGCGAGCAGAGGATCAAGGGCAAGGGGGTGATGGAGACGTTCTTCCTGGTCGATCGCGTCTGACGGGCCCTCAGAAGGTCGTCTGCGTGGGGTGCGTCCGGCCATCCTCGATCGATGCGTAGGCCTGGCCGATGATGTCGAGCACGTGCCGAGCATGCTCGGCGGTGAGCACCGGTTCCGTCCCACCGCTCAGGACGTCGATGAAGTGGCGGACGCCGGTTTCCACGACACCGACATCGTCGACCGGGATCTCGACGTCGTCGATCCAGCCCTCCTCGGCCGCGGGCGTGCCATCGTCGATGTAGAGGCTGACGGGCGCGTCGCGATCCCACGACTCTCCGCGGAAGCTGATCGTCGCGCGCTCGAGATGCAGCTCGAGCCAGGGCGTCCGCGTGGCCGCGGTGGCGAAGCTCGTGAGCAGC
>DATHTG010000407.1:0-2248 GCA_035463515.1 Candidatus Limnocylindrales bacterium | reverse complement strand
ACTCCACGTCCCGGTGGCCGCGACCTTCATGGGCAAGGGCGCCATCGACGATCGGTCGCACCTGTCGCTGATGGCTGTCGGGCTCCAGGCCCGCGACCACGTCCTTAGCGGGTTCGACCGCGCCGACCTCGTGATCTGCGTCGGGTACGACCTCGTCGAGTACGCGCCGTCGTCGTGGGACCCCGATGGCGGCAAGCCGATCATCCACATCGATACGCAGCCCGCCGAGATCGATGCGGCCTATCAGCCGGCCGTCGAGCTGATCGGTGACATCGACGGGACGCTGTCGAGGCTGCTCGACGCTGTCCTGCCGCTCGGGGTCGGCGGGCGCGACGCGACCGCGCGGCACGAATCGCGCGAGATCCTCGTCCACGCCGACCTCCGCACACAGCTCCTGGACGAGCTGGCGCAGCACGCCGCGAACGACGGCTACCCGATCACCCCGCAGCGCGCGATCGTCGAGCTGCGCAGGGCGCTCGGTCCGTCGGACATCGTCGTGTCGGACGTGGGAGCCCACAAGATCTGGGTGGCCCGGTTGTACCAGACGTATGAGCCGAACACCGTGATCATCTCGAACGGATTCGCGGCGATGGGCATCGCCATCCCGGGCGCGATCGCGGCCAAGCTCGTGCACCCGGATCGGAAGGTCGTCGCACTCTGTGGCGACGGCGGATTCCTGATGAACAGCCAGGAGCTCGAGACCGCGCGGCGGATCGGCGCGAACATCTGCGTCGTCGTGTGGCGCGACGACGGGTACGGCCTCATCGATTGGAAGCAGCGGCGAGAGTTCGGCCGGCCGTTCGGCGTCGAATTCGGCAACCCGGATTTCGTCCAGTACGCCGAGTCGTTCGGGATCGCCGGGTTCCGGCCGTCACATGCCGACGAGCTCTATCCGTGCTTGATGAAGGCGCTCGAGGTCGACGGGCCGTCGCTGGTCGAGGTCCCCATCGACTACGCCGAGAACCTGCGGCTGACCGAACGGTTGGGAGCCCTGGCCGTCGGCACCTGAACGGGCGACCGCGCCCGAGGTAGCGCGATCCGGCGTCGTGGGGCAGGATGGGCCGATGGTCGGTCAGCATCGACGCCTCCGGCCGGTCCTCGGGCTGGCCGCCGCGCTCCTCGTTTCGCTTGGTTGGGCTGGCGTGACGCCTGCGCGGGCGGACGCGGCGCTCCCCGCGTGGAACGGTGGCATCAACCTGTATCGAACGGGCGTCTTCTCGACCCAGAAGTCGTGGCTGTGGTGCACGGCCGCAGACGTCCAGATCATGCGAAACATCAAGTACCGCCGCGAGGACCACAGCAGGGTCACCCAGAGCCGCTACTTCGAATACATGCGGACGAAGAACCGCTACAGCCTGCCGCGGTCGGCGGGCGTCGACCCGCAGGGATGGACGGCCGGTCTTCGTCGGTACGTGGACGACCGATATCGGCTCGTTGCGAGCGACTCGTTCACGACGTCGCTCCGACTCGCGGTAAAGCGGATGCGCCAGACGAACCTGCCCGTCGCGCTCGCCGTCTCGCACGGGAATCACGGCTGGGTCCTGCACGGCTTCACCGCGACCGCCGACCCGCTCAAGACGTCGACCTTCACCGTCACCTCGGTCCGCGTCAGCGGCCCGCTGTGGGGTCTTCAGAACAGCAGCTTCGGCTATGACATGCGCCCGAACACCAAGCTGACCGTCACCCAGCTCAAGCGTTTCTTCACGAAGTGGTGGTACGCGCCGAAACGGATGATCTGGGACAACACGTTCGTGTCGGTCCAACCGATCCATCGCACGACGACCACTGCCGGGGCGGGGGCGGGCGCCGCTGCGACCGGGTCGACGACGGCGCCGTCGCCCGTCGGCGCGAGCCCGCAGCCCGCGAGCCCGGAGCCCGCCACACCGGTGCCGTCCGCGGCGATCGCTCCGGCCGCGACGTCCGTCGCATCCCCCGTCGAGCCCGTGCCGACACCAGCCCCGGCGTCCACGGCGGGACCCGAGCCAGCGGCAGCCGCCGGCCCGGAGGGTCTGATCGTCGCGACGCTCTCGGTCGCCGCCATCGCGCTGCTGGTCGTGACGCTCGGCCGCCGGCCGCGGCCTCCGGCTGGGGTCAGAGGTCCTCGCGAAGGATGGAGTAGCGGACAAGGTCGTGATGCCTGCCGGCGCGGAACTGCGCCCGGCGCATGACGCCCTCGCGAGTGAAGCCCGCCTTCTCCAGGGACCGCTGCTCCGCGACGTTGTCGATGTCGGTCATCGCTTCGATCCGG
>DATHTG010000406.1:0-3434 GCA_035463515.1 Candidatus Limnocylindrales bacterium | reverse complement strand
TCCGTCGGCCACATCGCCTGATGAGGGATCCCGTTGACATTGATCGAGCCGATCCCGTCCGACTGGTACTCATCGATCCGGTAATAGGGCGACCAGATCTGCCCGGCAGGCGTCCGCAGCGCGACGAGGGCGATCACCGTGGCAAGCGAGAACGCCGTGATGAGCGATCCCCGCGTCAGCCCGCTCGCCAGCCCCATGAGCGACGCGAGCACGACGACGACCGAGAACCACACGAGGGGTGGCGTGCCGGAGGCGGACAGCAGCGTGAACAGGACGATGCCGGTCATCGAGCCCGCGATATCGACGCTGTAGGCGCGCAACGGCGGCATCGACCGGAGAAGGCCGCCGAGCGGCACGGCCAGCCCAGCCATGATCATCGTGGTGACGAGGACGAGCGCCGGTAGCACGAAGAAGTTGATGTCGGCGCCCTTGCTCTCGCTCAGTCCGAAGAAGATCTCGTCGGGCGACGTGAGCTCGATCGATACGCGGAACGTCGTCACCAGGACCACGAGACCCAGGAGCAAAGGCCCGAACGGGGACACAGCGATCCGCTTCGGGTCCCTGCCCCAGAGGATCCCGAGACCGATCCCGAGGAACGACGCCATGAGGAGGAAATTGCGGAAATAGCCGACGTAGATGACGTTGGCCGGGATCCACCGGATGAGCAGCAGCTCGACGAAGAGCAGGCTCGTGGCCGTCAGGAAAAGGCGAGCCTCGGGCCGCCGCAGATACGTGCTCATCGCGGCGGACCCTACCATCGGCGGGGCGGTCCGCGTCGGTGCGCCATGGTCCCGGACGTCGCGTGACGAAGGTACGGCGCTGGCCGGTTGCGCTCGCAACCAAATCGGGCGCCCGATGCTATCCTCGGCGGCGATGACCGCTCCCACGCTCGACGCGGAGCCCGCCTGTCCCGGGCCCCTCGAGGGGCTCCCCACACAGACCGACGAACCGGCTTCCGCGCTCCACGCGGAGCGGCGATCCTTCGACTCGATCCCACGCGACACCTGGGACAGGCTCGCCTCGGCCAACCCGTGGTCGACACCGTTTTCGACCTGGGCCTTCCATCGCGCGTGGTGGGACGCATACGGCGAGAACGCCCACGACGAGACGCTCGTCGTGTGCCGGGATGATCCCGCGCGGGGCGAGCCTGTTGCGATCGTCCCGCTCATGCACCGCCATGAGGTGGAGCCGTCGGACGCAGCGACTCGCACGACCATGCGCCACGCCGACGCAGGCCGTCTGACGCAGGTCGCGCCCACCGCGACCGCGATCCTGTTCGGTGCTTCGTATCACAGCGACTATGCGACGGTCCTCGCATCTCCCGGCGATCTCGTCGGTGTCGCCCGCGCGGTCGCTGGCTACATCTCGAGCCCGGCGAGCGGCGACTGGGACGTCGTGGACCTGCGTCGCCTTCGCTGCCAGGACCCGGCGGGCGCGCATCTCGCCGACGCCCTACGGGCACTTGAAGTCGGCGTGCTGGGCGTCGAACGCGAGGACGTCTGCCCGGTCGTGACGTTCCCGCCCGACGTCGATATCGAGGGCTTCCTGTCGACGCTGGGCAAGAAGGAGCGCCACGAGATCCGACGCAAAGTCCGCCGAGCGGAGGCTGTCGGCGAGGTCCGTCTGACGGACTCGACCGACCCGGTCGCCGACCTCGAGCTCTTCATCGACCTCCATCAGAAGCGCTGGGGCGAGAAGGGACTCTTCCCGGCGACTCGTGGAGGCGAGCAGAGCCGCGTGCTCGTCCGCCGCTTGTTCGAGCTGTTTGGTGCCGACGGCCCATTCCGGCTGACGACGCTCACCGTCGGCGACCGTGCGATCGCTTGTGGCCTGCACTTCGAGACCGAGACCGATCTCCTCTACTACAACGCCGGCATCGACCCCGAGGCGCGCGAGCTGTCGCCGGGCGTCCTGATGATCTATGCGTTCGTCCGGCGTGCGCTCGAGCGGGGCATCCGGCGGATGGATTTCCTGCGCGGCGACGAGCCGTACAAGTACGAGTGGGGTGCGGTCGACGAGCCCATCCAGCGCATCCTGCTTCGCCGAGACGGCTGATGGGACAGGGCCACCTTCGCCACGACCCGTGCTTCGAGACCGTCCGTCGTCCGACGACCGCCTCGCCGGACCGGATCCGGGTCGTCGAACTGTTGGCGACCGGGACGAGTGGCGGGGCGCAGGAACACGTCTTCGGCCTCGTGAGTCGGATGGACCACAGCCGCTTCGACGTGTCGGTCGTCTCGCTCTCGCCGGGCAGCGCGGTCCGCAAGCTCGAGCGTGCCGGGTTCGACGTCCTCGTGATCGATGAACCGGACGATGCGATCGCGGTCGGCGCGCTCGCGGCACACCTGGTCGATGTGCGGCCCGACATCCTCCACAACCACATGTATCGGGCCGAGCTTGTCGGGACGCGGGCGGCGATCGCCCTCGGCGAAGTGGGCCATCGCCGGCCCTACGTCGTCTCGACCGTCCACTCCAGCCGAGTCCGGTCGGTCGAAGACCGGGAGATGCTTCGGCTGTTGACGCCGCAGATCGACCAGATCATCGCGGTCTCCTCGATGATCGAAGCCAAGCTCATGGCCGAGGATCGCACGACGGCCCCGGTCCGGAAGATCTACAACGGGGTGGACCTGTCGCGCTACGACCACACCGAGCCGTGCTGCACGCTCCCCGAGGAGTACGGCATGGAGCCCGGATCGCAGATCGTCGGAGTGGTCGCGCGGCTCGAACCGGAGAAGGGCCACCCGACACTGCTCGAGGCGTGGCCGAAGGTCCTCCGGGCCGTCCCGGACGCCTACCTGCTCATCGTCGGCGAGGGGTCGCGCCGCGAGGTGCTCGAGGCGCAGACGCGCGACCTGCGGATCGCCCATCGCGTCGTCTTCACGGGCCGTCGTGACGACGTGCCTGCGGTCACCGCCGCGCTCGACGTTGCCGTCCTTCCGTCCTATCGCGAGGCCCAGGGCCTCTCGATCCTCGAGGCGCTCGCGCTATCTCGGCCCGTCGTCGCATCCAACGTCGGCGGCATCCCAGAGATGATCACCGACGGCGTGAACGGGCTGCTCGTGCCGCCCCACGACGCCGATGCCCTCGCGGCCGCGATCGTGCGACTGCTTCGGGACCACCAGTTCGCGGATATCCTCGGGCGAGCCGGTCACGACATGGTCCACGACCGCTTCTGCATCGACTTGATGGTCGACGCGGTCCAGGAGATCTACGGGGAGGGCGCGCGGGTCGTCCGCCCGTCGACACTCCCCGAGGTGGCCGCCGCGGTCTGACCGCCGGGAGCGCCGATCGGTCGAGCGAGGAAACGCGGCAGCGGCAGCGGCCGCGGCAGGCGCACTAGCGGGAAGAGTCCGACGAGGACGACGGGCGAGAGGAAGTACCACCTCGGCAGCGCCAGGAACACGGCCACGATCAGGGCCCACCGATGGTCGTTG
>DATHTG010000405.1:0-3709 GCA_035463515.1 Candidatus Limnocylindrales bacterium | reverse complement strand
CATCGACCCCGACGCCATCCAGGCAAGCGGCGCGGAGACGCCCCAACGACTCGACGCATACCCCCGACCCGCGTGGAAGACCCTCCACGTCGCGGCCGGAGCAGATGCGTCGACCTCCGCGGCGACGGGACGGGAGCTGCTCGACCGAGGCATCGATCGCCTGCTGATCGACACGGCGGGCGGCCCGTACCAGGGCGGGACGGGCGTTCGAGCGGACGCAGCTGTCGCGTCGGCTATCGCGCGCGAGGTACCGGTGATCCTGGCCGGCGGGCTGAGCGCGGCGAACGTCGGTCAGGCGCTACGTGACATCCCCGCGGTCGGCGTCGATGTGAGCTCCGGGGTCGAAGCACCGTGGGCGGCCCATGAGCGACCACGCAAGGATCCGTTCAAGGTCGCGCTCTTCGTGAAGCGTGCCAAGGCCGCGCGCGACGACCGCCCCAACACGCCGTTCGGTCCGTCACCCGTTCACGCCTCGTTGCTCGACGCCGACGGCGCCGGCCGGTGGGGGATGGAGCGTGACTTCGGGGGCCGGTACGTCCCGGAGACACTGATGGCTGCGCTCGTCCAGCTCGAGACCGCGTACCACGCCCTCCGCGACGATCCGGTGTTCTGGGCCGATCTTCGTGAGCTGCTGGCGCGCTACGCCGGTCGACCCACGCCCGTGTACCGAGCGGATCGACTCGCTCAGGCGGTCCACGAGGAGTCCATTCGCCTCGGGCGCGGAGCCCCGGCTCCTCGCCTCCGCCTCTACCTCAAGCGTGAGGACCTCGCCCACACCGGTGCCCACAAGATCAACAACGCCCTGGGCCAGGCCCTGCTGACCCGGCGGCTCGGCAAATCCCGCGTCATCGCCGAGACCGGTGCCGGCCAGCACGGCGTCGCGACGGCGACGGCCTGCGCGTTGCTGGGCCTGCCATGCGTCGTGTACATGGGTGCGGAGGACATCGAGCGCCAGGGTCCGAACGTCCTCCGGATGCGGGCGCTCGGTGCCGAGGTCCGAAGCGTGACCTCTGGTACCGCGACGCTCAAGGATGCGGTGAACGAGGCGATGCGCGACTGGGTGACGAACGTCGAGACGACCCATTACGTGCTCGGCTCGGCGATGGGGCCGCATCCGTACCCGACGATCGTCCGGGATCTGCAGCGACGCATCGGCGACGAGGCCGCCGCGCAGCTGGTCGATGTGGAGGGCCGGCTGCCGGATCTCGCCATCGCCTGCGTCGGTGGGGGGTCAAATGCGATCGGCCTGCTGGCGCGGTTCATCGGCGAGCCAGGGGTCCGGCTCGCGGTGGCCGAAGCGGCCGGTGACGGCATCCCGACGGGCAAGCACGCCGCGGCGATCCTCGGCGGTTCGCCCGGGATCCTCCACGGGTCGCGATCGCTGATGCTGCAGGACCGCGATGGGCAGGTCATCGAGGCGCACAGCGCGTCCGCTGGGCTGGACTACCCCGGCATCGGCCCGCAGCTCGCCGCCCTGGCCGAGGCCGGCCGCCTCGAAGTGGCTGCGGCGACGGATCGCGAGGCCGTGGCCGCGATGAAGGCGACGACCCGAACGGAAGGGATCCTGCCCGCGCTCGAGACCGCGCACGCGATCGCGGCGCTGCCCAAGGTGCTCGCCGGGGTCGAGGGGCTTCCGGGCGGCTTCGACCCGGACGGGGAGTCGCTCGTGCTGCTTGGCTTCTCCGGTCGAGGCGACAAGGATCTCGCTGCGTTGACGAAGTTCGACGACGTGGAGCCGTGGGTCAGTGCGCGATGACCGGCGGAGACGTTCGCGTGCTCTGCCTGGGGCTCCCCGAGACCACGGAGAAGGCGACGTGGGGCGATGAGACGACACCCCGGCCATCCGACCTTCCGCGTCCGCGACAAGATCTTCGTGATCATGGGTGACGACGAGTCCGGCGGCAGCATCAAGACGAGCCACGGTGAGCAGGGTGAGCTCGTCAGCGCCTTCCCGGATGCGGCGCGGGTCGCGGCGTACGTCGGCCGCTTTGGCTGGACGGACGTGGAATTCGAGGCGATCCCCGACGAGATCCTGCGCGACATCATCGTCGGGGCGTGGGCGCGCACGGCCCCGAAGAAGGTGGCTGCCGCATGGCGAGCGTCGCCATGACGATGGCGCCGGCCCACACCGGCACCAACGACACGGCCGGCGCGCGACGCCTCGCGGAGGTCTTCGAGCGCGCTCGCGCCGACGGTCGCGCCGCGTTCATCCCGTATGTGGTCGCGGGCTATCCCGACGCGGATGCGGGCGTCGACATCGCGCTCGCCATCGCCGATGCCGGCGCCGACGTCCTCGAGATCGGCTTGCCGTACAGCGATCCCTTGGCGGACGGCGCGACCCTCCAGCGTGCGTCGCAGGTCGCGCTGGGCGCGGGCGCCTCGCTCGACGGGTCCCTGCGGCTCATCGAGCGGATCGGCGCCAAGCGCCCCGACGTGCCGCTGGTTCCGATGGGCTACGCGAACCAGGTCATCGGTGGTGGCGACGGCGAAACCGTCCTTCGGCGTCTCGCCAGCGCGGGCGCGGCGGGCGTCATCGTCGCCGACCTGACGCCGGACGAGGGCGGGCCATTCGAAGCCGTGGCCCGAAGCGTTGGGATGGCCGTCATCTACCTCGTGGCCCCGACGACGGCACCGGAGCGTCGGGAGCGGATCGCGGCCCGCAGCGGGGGGTTCCTCTATTGCGTGTCGCTGGTCGGGCTGACCGGTGCCCGCTCGGCCCTCGCCCCGGAGGTGCGTCAGCTGGTGACCGACGTCCGCGCCGTCTCTCCGGTGCCGGTCGCGGTCGGCTTCGGGATCAGCACACCGGAGCACGTCTCAGCGGTCGCGAAGGCCGATGCCGATGGCGTCGTGGTCGCGTCGGCGCTCGTCGATGCGCTCGGGGCGAACGGGCGCGACATCGCGGCCGTGACGACGCTCGCCGGAGAGCTGCGCGCAGCGACGACCCGCTAGCCGGCGAGAATCCGAACCGAACGGGTGGACGCGCCCACCTACCGGTATGGAGGTCGCCCTGGACGTCCCGTCGCGACTCCGGACGCTCGTCGATGCTGCCGTCGCCGGCGACCGTGAGGCGTTCCGCGCGCTCGTCGAGCCGTCCATCCCACGTGCGCTCGGGGCCGCGGCGATCCTCACGCGGTCCGAGTCCGACGCTGCGGATGCGGTCCAGGACGCGCTGCTTTCGGCGTGGCTCGGGCTTCGCGGACTTCGTGACCCGGATGCGTTCCCTGCGTGGTTTCGACGCCACGTCGTCCGGGCCGCGATGCGATCGGCGCGCCGACGCAGGCGGGTCGTGGAGCTGGATGTGGACCTGCCTGCCGACCCTGGCGCGCTCGAACGCGCAGTGGCCCATCGGACACTCGGGCGGGCGTTCGACCGGCTGGGTGCGGATGACCGGCTGATCCTCACCCTGCATCACTACCTCGGATTGGCGACGGCTGAGACGGCCGAGCTGCTCGAGATCCCGACGGGCACCGTGAAGTCGCGCGTCCATGCCGCGATCGCCCGGTTGCGCGCCGCGTACGACGCCGAGGAACGACGATGAGCGACGACCTCGAACGGCGATTGGCGGACCTGCTCGAGGAGCGCGGAAACGTCGGGTCGTCGACGCGACGACGCGTCGTCGATTCCCTCGGCGCGCTGCCCGACCGACGACGAGTCCGGGGACCGGCGACGTCGCTGCTCGCGGTGGCCGTCGTCGCCGCATTGACGTTCG
>DATHTG010000404.1:0-4928 GCA_035463515.1 Candidatus Limnocylindrales bacterium | reverse complement strand
ACGAGGCGTTCCTTCGCCGCCTCGAGCAGCTCGAGCTGGCCAGCCGGCGGCTCACCGCGGGGCGGATGAAGGGCGAGCGACGCAGCGTGCGGCGCGGCCAGAGCGTCGAGTTCGCCGACTACCGCAACTACACCGCCGGCGACGACCTGCGCCAGCTCGACTGGAACGTGTACGCCCGGCTCGAGCGGCTGTTCGTGAAGCTGTTCGTGGAGGAGGAGGACGTCACGGTCACGCTGCTGATCGACGCCTCGGCGTCGATGGCGACCGGGCACCCCTCGAAGCTGGTGTTCGCCAAGCGTGCTGCCGCCGCACTCGGCTACATCGGGCTCGCGAGCGAGGACCGTGTCGCAGTCAGCGCCCTGACCGGGCGCGTGGCGCGACGTCGGACGGCGCTGCGGGGCTCGGGCCGCGTCTTCCGGCTCCTCGCCGACCTATCGGCGATCGAGCCCGCCGATGGCGTCACCGATCTCGTCGCAGCCGCCCGCCACGCGGCGGCGCAGCTCCACGGGCGCGGCGTCCTCGTCCTGCTCAGCGACCTCCTGGATCCGGGCGCGGACCGGGTGATCCGCGAGCTTGCCGCCACGGGGTCGGAGCTGATCGTCCTCCATGTCCTGTCGCCCGACGAGCTCGAGCCCCCGCTCGAAGGCGACCTGAGGCTCGTCGACGCCGAGACCGACGAGCGTGTGGACATCACCGCGGACCTCGCCACGATCGACGCGTACAAGGGTCGCCTCGCGGCGTGGAAGCAATCGTTCGCGGATATCGCCGCTCGACGCGGTGCGAGCTACGTCGACCTGGCGTCGGACGTGAATCTGGCCGACCTGATGTTCGCCGAGCTCCGCCGGCGGCGGGTGCTGGGCTAGTAGCGATGCCGTTCGCGACGCCGCTCGCGCTGCTCGGCCTGCTCTTCGTGCCGGCAGTGATCGCGATGTACCTGCTCAAGCTGCGGCGCGACGAGGCGGTCGTCCCATCGACGCTGCTCTGGACGCGGCTCGTCGCCGACGTCGAGGCGAACGCGCCGTGGCAACGCCTTCGGCGGAGCCTTCTCTTCTTCCTCCAGCTCCTGCTCGTGATCGCGCTCGCATTGCTCGCTGCGCGCCCATTCCTTGAGCGGCCCGCCGGGCTCGCGCGCGACATCGTCCTCGTGATGGACACCTCCGCGAGCATGGCCGCGACCGATGTCGTCCCGGATCGGCTCAGCGCTGCGAAGCAGGTCGCCATCGAGGCGCTGAAGGACCTGCCGACCGGAGGCAAGGTCAGCCTGATCGCAGCCGACCGGACGGCCCGCATCGTCGTCAACGAATCGGGCGACCTCGCGCGCGTCCGGCAGGCGATCGAGTCCATCCCGGTGACCCAGACCCGTGGCGACCTCGGTGATGCGCTCGAGCTCGCGTCGAAGCTGGCAGCGAGGTCCGGCGATGCGCAGGTCCTCGTCGCCACCGACGCGGCGCTGGCGAGCAAGCCGACGGCCCGGGTGTCGGCGCCGATCAGGGTGCTGTCGGTCGGTCGGGAGCGGAAGAACCAGGCCATCGTCGCGCTTGCGGTCCGAACCTCACCGTCGGCCGTGACGCGATCGGTGTTCGTGAGCATCGCGAACCTCGACCTCGATGCGGCGAATCGTCGGCTCGAGCTGTGGGCCGACGACCGGTTGCTCGAGGTCCGGGACGTCAAGCTCGATCCGCAGGCACGGTCCGACGTCATCGTCGACGACCTGCCCCGCGAGGTCGGCACGATCGAGGTCCGCCTCGTCGGCCCGGACCCAGCGGTGACGGTCGCTCCCGACCAGCTCGCCGTCGACGACCGGGCCTGGGCGGTCATCCCGCCCGACCGCCAGCGGCTCGTGCTGATCGTCGGGGAGGGCGACCCGTACCTCGAGACGGCGCTGTCATTCCTGCCGGAGGTCGAGCTGTTCGGCGTGACGCCGGCGGAGTACGGTCCGGCCACCGATCGCCAGGACGGGCGGCCGTGGGACCTCGTCATCTTCGAGGGCTACCTACCGGCGACGTTGCCGAAGACGCCGGTGCTCGCGATCGCGCCGCCGCGAAGCAGCCCCCTCGGGGACGTGTCGGGTTCGCTCAGGAACCCAGGTATCGGGACGCTCGAACCGAACGAGCCGGTGCTCCGGTACGTCGACTTGTCGACGACGCACATCGCCGAGGCGGTGAAGCTGACCCCGCCGAGTTGGGCGCGGTCGATCGTGCCGGGCCCGAGAGGCGCCCCGCTGCTCTATGCCGGCGTCCGCGATGGCATCAACAGCGCGGTCATGGCCTTCGAGCCGCGCCAGTCGGACCTGCCGCTGCAGGTTGCGTTCCCGATCCTGATGGCGAATCTCACCGGAGAACTGATGGGGTCCACGACGGCACCGACGGAGGCCGTCGAGCCGGGGACGCCGGTGGAGCTGCACATCCCGGTCGGCGCCGTCGGGCTGACGGTCACTGCCCCGGACGGCACCGAGACCAGCCTCGCTCCGAACTCCACCGACGCGGCAGGCTCCCCCGTCACCTTCGCCGGCACGGAGCAACTCGGCGTCTACACCGTCACGCCGACCCCGGATCCCGACGCGGCGGCGGCTCCGAGCGGGAGCCTGAGCGCGTCCGCCTCGCCGTCGACCCGGCCGAGCGTCTCCCCGTCCGGCACGGAGGCGAGTCCGCCCGGCGTTCCAGTCGCCGACGATCCGTTGGCGCCGGTCCGCTTCGTCGTCGCGCTGTTCGACGTGAACGAGTCGACGATCGCGCCGGGCAGCCCAGCCGCCATCTCGGGCCTCGGCACGGCGGGACCGGGCGCCTCGCCGGCTCCGGGAGCCAGCGGCGCCCCAACAGACCCCGCGACGCAACGCCCGACGACCCGTGACGAGCTGTGGGTCCCGATCGTGCTGCTGATCCTCGCTGTCCTCTGCATCGAGTGGGCACTGTTCCACCGCGACGGCCTCGTCCGCGCCCGGCGCGCGCTGGGCGAGCGCCTGGCTCGCGGCTCGAAGGCGGTCACCTGATGGGCATCAGCTTCGACGCGCCCCTCGCGCTGCTCCTCCTTATCCCATTGCTGGGGATCACGATCGCGCTATACCTGACCGCACGTCGGCGCGTGGGCGCCGGTCGGCGCAGGGTCGCGCTCGTCCTGCGCACGGTCCTGCTCACTGCCCTGGTGTTCGCACTTGCCGGGTTCCGGATCGTCCTCCCCGTCGATCGACTGGCGACCGTCTTCGTCGTCGACATGTCGGACTCGGTCGGGACGGCGGGCCGCGAGGACGCGCTCGCGTTCCTGCGCGAGACGCTCGCTGAGAGGCCCGACGGCGACGTCGCGGGCGTCGTGGCTTTCGGGAAGCAGGCTCTCGTCGAGCGGCTGCCCTCGGAGATCGCGGAGATCTCTCGCCTCGCCTCGACCCCCGTGACGACCGCGACCGACATCGGCGGTGCCCTGCGCCTGGCGACCGCGCTGTTCCCCGACGACACCCAGAAGCGGATCGTGCTCCTGTCGGACGGCAACGACACGACGGGCGGGGGCCAGGCCGAGGCGGCACTGGTCGCCTCCCGCGACATCGAGATCGAGACCAAGACGATCGGGCTCGGACCCGGCGACGAGGTCCTCGTCGAGAGGGTCGTGACGCCGTCGACCGCGAACCTCGGCGAGTCGATCGAGGTCGCCGCCGACATCCGCTCGTCGGTCGCGCAACCCGCGACGGTACGGCTGTTCGCGAGCGGAGAGAACGTCGCGACCGAGCGTGTCCAGCTCGACCAGGGCGTGACCAGGATCACGTTCGACGTGAAGCCCGAGGAGGCGCGGCTCCATACGTTCCGCGTCGTCGTCGAGGCCGCCCAGGACACGTTCAGCCAGAACGACCGCGCCGACTCGGTCACGATCGTGAAGGGCGAGCCACGGACGCTCGTCCTCGCGGGCGACGAGATCGTGGCCGACGAGCTCGTGCAGGCCCTGACGACCCAGCGCCAGAGGGTCGACACGATGGTCCCCGAGGCCCTGCCGACCGACTTCGCGGAGCTTGCGACGTACGACAGCATCGTGCTCGTCGACGTCCCGCGGACGCGGCTGTCCGACCGCCAGCTCGGCGCGCTGCAGGTCTACGTCCGCGACATCGGCCGCGGTCTGGTGATGATCGGCGGCCCCGACTCGTACGGCGCCGGCGGCTACCAGAAGACGCCGCTCGAGGAGGCGCTCCCGGTCGACATGGGCGTACGCAACCGACAGAAGCAGCCCGATGTCGCGCTCGTCGTCGTCATCGACCAGTCCGGGTCGATGGATGCCTGCCACTGCAACTCGTTCAACGGCGGGCAGGGTGGCGGGACGGGCATCGCCGGCGTCCGCAAGGTCGACATCGGCAAGGAGGCGATCCTGCGGGCCGCGGCCGCCCTGACCGAACGCGACGAGCTCGGCGTGGTGTCGTTCAACGAACAGGCGCACTGGGTCGTCCGGACGCAGCCGCTGGGTGGGGTCGACGACCTCCAGGACCAGATCGCCGGCATCCAGCCGCTCGGCCAGACGAACATCTTCGCGGGTCTCGAGCAGGCGGTCGAATCGCTCGAGGATGCGACCGCGACCCGCCGGCACATCATCCTGCTGACCGACGGATGGTCGAGCTCCGGTCAGTACGACGAGATCCTCAAGCGCATGAAGGCGGCCGGGATCACGCTCTCGACGGTGGGTGCGGGCGGCGGCTCCAACCCGTTCCTGCAGGGCCTCGCCACGCAGGGCGGCGGCCGCTTCTACGACGCCGCCAACCCCGGCAGCATCCCCGACATCTTCCTCAAGGAGACGCAGCAGGTCTCCGGTCAGCAGATCATCGAGGAGCCGTTCTTCCCGATCCTCACGTCGACCTCGCCGATCCTGCGCGGGTTGGACCAGGGCCTGCCACGGCTCCGCGGCTACAACGGGACGACTGCGAAGGCGGCGGCCCAGACGGTGCTCGTCACCGCCCG
>DATHTG010000403.1:0-9663 GCA_035463515.1 Candidatus Limnocylindrales bacterium | reverse complement strand
AGTACTACGCCGCCCTCGACGCGGTGCCCCTGACGGTCGCGATCGAGCGCAGCGGCAAGAGCCTCATCGGCGCGCTCGCTGGCGGATATCTCGGTATCGCGGTCGCGAAACGGGCGCTCGGCTACACCCGCTCGACGGGTGATGCGTACCTGCTCGCGATCCCGGTGGCGACGGCGATCGGCCGGATCGGGTGCTTCCTCTCCGAGCTGCCGTTGGGCACCCCGACCGACCAGCCCTGGGGCATCAGCGTCCCCGCCGAGGCCGCCGCTGCGTTCGCGCGGTGCCCCGGCTGCGAGCTGCCGATGCACCCGTCGATGCTGTACGAGATCGCATTCAACGTGATCGCGGCAGTCGTCATCGTCCGGTACCGCGATCGCGTTCCGGTACCCGGCGACGGCCTCCGGCTGTACCTCCTCGCCGCGGGGGTCTTCCGCTTCCTCGTCGAGTTCGTCCGTGGCAACGAACCGCAGGCGCTTGGTCTCACCGGGCCGCAGTGGGTGCTGATCCCGCTGGTCGGACTCCTGGTCGCCCATTTCATCCGGCAACGGCGTCGGGGCGCGTACCGCGTGCCGCCTGCGCCCATTCCCACCACCGCACGAGGGGTGAGCGCATGAGCGACGACATCGACCGCCAAGCCGCGCCCGACGCCCATCCCCCTGAGGACCGGGAACCGGTCGTGCCGGCCGTCGCCGAGGATCGCATCGGCGTCCTCGCGGCCTACGTCCGGACGAACCGGGACCGGTTCACCGATGAGGCCCTTCGGGGGGCCGCACGCAAGGCCGGCTATACCGAGGCCGAGATCGCGGCGGCCTGGGCCTCCGCGGCGAGCCGGACGCCGATCCCCAGCGAACGCCGGACGAATGCCGGGGTCGTCGCCGGAGTCGCGGTCGGCTACGTGATCGCTTTGTACGGCGGTGGCGCCCTGCTCGGCTCGATCGGTGTCGGCGACATCGCCGCTGGTGGTGCGCTCGCGCTGATCGTCGCCGGCATCGCCGGCTGGGCGCTCCTCAAGGAGAGCCGGCCGTCAATGGCGTCGGGTCTCGGCTGGGGGGTGCTCCTCGCCGTCGGGCTGCCGCTGATCATCGTCCTCGGGATCCTTGGCATCTGCATCGTGTTCGGCGTCTTCTCCCGACCACTCACCGGCTAGGAGGCGGCAATGCTCGATCTGTATCCATTCACGCCGCTCCGGATGGTCCTCACGGTGTGCGGTCGGTGCTTCTCGGAAGACCCCGACCGGGAGATCGACTACGAGACCGACATCCTCCAGGGGAACCTCGTGGCGATGGACGGGTCGGTCTATCTGCGACGGCTCTGCCGGCGAGGTCACGGTGAGGTCCTGAGCCTCTACGAGGAGGACCACCGTCGCTGGGAATACCTGCAGCAGTGGCGGACGCCGACCCGCCGGATCATCCCGGACACGGCCGGCAACGACGCGCCGATCCCGATGGGCTACGCCGACGGGCTCGGTGACCTGCAGACCCAGCACTCGTGCGTCCTGTTGCTGGATATCACGGAGAGCTGCAACCTCGAGTGTCCGACGTGCTTCGCCGCGGCTGCACCGGGGCTCGGCCGCTTCGCGCGCCTGCCCCACATCCTGCGGTCATTGGACTCGTCGATCGAGCGTGAAGGCGGCCGGGTCGACGTCCTGATGCTGTCCGGCGGTGAGCCGACCGTCCACCCCGAAGTACTCGAGATCATCGAGGCAGCCACGGAACGGAACGTCACCCGCGTGATCCTGAACACGAACGGGATCCGCATCGCCCGGGACGACAGGTTCGTGGCGGCCCTCGGCCGCTTGCGCGGTCGGGCCGAGGTGTACCTCCAGTTCGATGGGTTCGAGCTCTCGAGCCACCTCTACCACCGCGGCGAGGACCTGCGGGACGTCAAGACCGAGGCGCTTCGGCGACTCGCGGCCGAACGGGTCTTCACGACGCTGGCGGTGGCCGTCGCGGAAGGCGTGAACGACCGTGAGGTCGGCGCCATCGCCGACTTCGCCCTCGACACCGATTACATCGCCGGTGTCGCCTACCAGCCTGTCTTCGGCTCGGGACGCATGAGCCCGATCGATCCGATGCGGCGCGTCACGACGACCGGGACGCTGGGGCGTCTCGGCGACCAGACGACGCGGGTCGGCCCGGATGACTTCATCGCCCTGCCGTGCTCGCATCCCGACTGCTCATCGATCACGTACTTCGTCCGTGGCGACGAGGGCGACTGGCGATCGGTCCCGAGACTCCTCGGCGAGGATCGCCTGAAGGAGTATCTCGGGCTCGTCTCGAACCGGATCGCCCCGGACGACGCGATGTGGACCGCGCTCGTCGGGATGATGTCCGAGACGACCCTCGTCTCACGGCCCGAGTTGGTCGATCACCTGCTGCGGATCTGCGACGCCTGCGATCTCGGGGTCACCGGCTTCCTCAAGAGCCTCGGCCGCTGGATGTTCGACCGCGACGCGGCCGTCGAGGAGATCGCGTTGCGCGTGAAACGGTTCTCGGTGAAGTCGTTCATGGACGCCTGGACGCTGAACGTCGAACGCCTCCAGCAATGCTGCGTCCACGTCGGCTCGACGAACGGTGATACGAACCCGGTCCGGGTCCCGTTCTGTGCGAGACAGCTCTTCGGTGGACTGCGGCGGACCACCTCCGCCGGGATGGTTCCCGCCAGAGAACTGGTGTCGCTCGACGACGTGCGGTCTCGCCGGCCCGCTGGAGCGGTGTCGTGAGCGCGGCAGGGACCGTCGGCCCCGCGAGCTACGTCCGGCCGCCGCTCAGCCCGCCGGAGAAGTACGAGCGGCTGGCGTTCACCTTCTGCCGGATGGGGACCGTCGGGCTGATCGCGTGGCTCGTGACGCCCGCTGTATTCGTGCTGATCGTGGCGGTCGTGGCCATCGCCCTGTACGCGAAGTCGATCACCCTCGGCGTGTCGTGGAGCAAGTGCTTCCTGCGCCGGCCGACCCTGATCATCGGCTTCTGGGCCGTCGTCGCCGTGCTCGACCTGTACTGGTTGGTGGTGCTCGGAGGGCGGCTTCCGACGCTGTGACGGGCGCGTCGCCACGTTTGACCGACCAGTACCCCTCCGGTAGACTCCGGCGGCTCTGCGGCCCTGCCGCTGGAGCACGCGTCCCGTCGGTCGGCCGCGCACGGGACACGGAACCCGCGATCCTGGTCCGGAGGAGGTGAACACCGATTGGCTGAAGTCCGAGTAGGGGAGAACGAGACGTTCGAGAGCGCCCTGCGTCGCTTCAACAAGAAGATCCAGCAGAGCGGCATCCTCGCCGAGGCTCGCCGGCGCGAGCACTACGAGAAGCCGTCCGTGAAGCGCAAGCGCAAGGAAGCAAAGCGCAAGAAGAACGCCCGTACGCAGGCCGGCTGAGCGGAGCCACCGCCGCCGACACCTGCGGCCCCACGGGCGAGTGCGACGACCGCCCGAGGTAGCCAAGACCGGTGTCCCTTCGAGATCGCATCCAGACCGATATCACCAGCGCGATGCGCGGGGGTGATTCGCTGCGCCGCGATGTCCTGCGCATGGCGGCCAACGCCGCCTACAACATCGAGAAGCGCAACCAGCGGCCGCTGACCGAGGACGAGTACGTCGCGGTCCTGACGAGGGAGGTCAAGACGCGTCGCGAATCCGTCGAGGCATACACCCAGGGTGGCCGTGACGACCTGGCCGCGAAGGAACAGGCCGAGATCGACATCCTGAGCGGGTACCTGCCGGACGCCCTGAGCGAGGCAGAGATCGACGCGCTGGTCGACGAAGCGGTCGCCGCCACCGGCGCCACGAGCGCTCGCGACCTCGGCAAGGTCATGGGCTGGCTCGCCCCGAAGACCCGCGGCCGGGCCGATGGGAAGGTGGTCAGCGGGAAGGTCGCGAGCACACTCGCCCGCGCGGATCTCGCGGGCCATGACGGAGCGGACCACTGATGCTCACGCAGCGGGCTCCGGTCCTGGCCCGGTTCACCCGGAACGACGCCAGTCGCGCGGGTGTTGCTGCCACGGCCTTGATCGTGGTGCTCACGGCGATCTTCGCGGCCGACGTGCTGCCCTCGGACCCCGTCCGCTACGAGGTGGGCGAGGTCGTGCGCGAGGACCTGACGGCCCCGCGCGCGCTCTCGTTCGAGAGCCAGACGCTCACCGCGGAGGCGCGCGCGGCCGCACGCCGCGCCGTCCCGCCGCAGTTCGACTACACGGCCGACAACGCGATCGCCATCGCCAATGAGCAGGCCTCGGCGTTCACGGAGCGTGTCGCGCGCGTCGATACCGCGTTCTCGACCGACCTGTCTGCCGAGGAGCGCACCGCGCTCCTCGAGACGGCTATCCCCGGGCTGAGCGAGACGGCTCGCGGCACCCTCCAGGCGCTCGACGCCCCCCGCTGGGCGGCGATCCGGACCGAGGCGGCGCGCGTCCTCGACGCCACGCTTCGGACGGAACTGCGCGACACGCAGGTCGCCGACACGCGCGCGGGGATCGCCGGCCGGATGGGTGGCGACCTCGACGAGGCGGAGCGGATGCTCGCCGCGGAGATGATCCGGCCGCTGATCGTCCCGAACTCGTCCTTCTCGGACACGCTCTGGCAGCAGGAGCAGGACCGAGCCGCTGAGGATGTGCAACCGGTGGTCGTCGACCTCGCCCAGGGCGAGGTGGTCGTGCGCAACGGCACACCGCTGACGGCCGCGGACCTCGAGGTCATCGAGGAACTCGGGCTCGGCATCGATGCGCCACTGGATCTCGCGACGTTCGCCGGTTGGTTCCTGCTGGCCGTCCTGTCGGTCGCGATGCTGCTTACCTGGATCTGGCGCTTCCGACCGACCCTTTGGCACCGCGGCAACGTGCTCGTGCTCATCGGCCTGCTGCTGGTCGGTTCAGCGCTCGCGCTCAAGGTCACCGCGGGCCGCGAGCTGCTGGGCTACTTCCTACCGACCGCCGCCCTCGGCATGGTCCTGGCGATCCTGCTCGACGCGTCCGTGGCCACGATCGTCATGGCGATCATCGCGGTCATCGGCGGCGCGCTCGCCGGGGCGTCACTCGAATTCGCCAGCTACATCTTCCTCGGCGGGCTGGCCGGGATCCTGGCGGTCCGCAAGGGCGACCGGCTGCAGGTCTTCGTCCAGGCGGCCATCGCGGTCTTCGTCGTCAACGCGCTGGTCGTCTCGGTCTTCTCGTTGCTCGGCACCCGCGATGTCCGGGGCGTCCTGGAGCTGTGGTTCGCGTCGGGTGCTTCGGCGGCGGGCTCGGCCGTGGCGGCAGTCGGCACGTTCGCCGTGATCGGTTCCGCGTTCGGGATCCTGACCGTCTTCCAGCTCCTCGAGCTCGCCAACCCCTCGCAGCCGCTGCTGCGGCGTCTGCTCGTGGAGACGCCGGGGACCTATCACCACTCCCTTATGGTGGGCAACCTGGCGGAGCGGGCGGCGGAGGCGATCGGGGCCGACCCGCTGGTGACCCGCGTGGCCGCCTACTACCACGACATCGGCAAGCTCTCGAACCCGCTCGCCTTCATCGAGAACCAGGCCGGTGGGGAGAACATCCACGACCAGCTCGAACCCGAGATGAGCGCGCACGTCCTCAAACAGCACGTGGTCGATGGGATCGAGACGGCGTACGCCGGGAAGCTGCCAAAGGCGCTGATCGCCTACATCCCGCAGCATCACGGGACGGCGGTGATGAGCTACTTCCTGGCACGAGCCCGCGAGCGTGCCGCCGAGGCGCACGGCGGCGTCGGCACGACCGAGGGCGCGAAGGCCGCGGCCGCGGTCGACGAGCGGAAGTTCCGCCATGCGGGCCCCAAGCCCCAGACGCGCGAGGCGGCATTGATCATGCTTGCCGACAGCGTCGAGGCTTCGGTCCGCTCGCTCCAGTCACGGGACGAGCCGGCGATCCGGGCGATGGTGACGCGGATCATCGACGAGCGGGTCGCCGATGGGCAGTTCGACGAGTGCGACCTGACCTTCCGCGATCTCGAGCGGATCAAGGACGCGTTCGTCGGCCAGCTGCTCGGCATGTATCACACGCGGATCGCGTATCCGCAGAACACCGTGGTCGAGCTGGAGTCGCGACGAGCCCAGGCAGCCGGCGGGGGCGATCGCCCGGCGTCGTGACGCGGTCCGTCTATCGACCGCCCTGGCGGATCGACGTCGCCGTGCGTGACGGCGTCCGGTCGCCGGCCTCCATCGCAGGGCTTGCGCGGTCGATCGCGGAGGCGCTCGATGTCGCCGGGGCCCCATCGCCTGCATCGATCGGGCTGATCCTCACCGACGACGCGGAGATCGCCGGGCTCAACGTCGAGCACATGGGCCACGACGGTCCGACGGACGTGCTGTCGTTCCCGCTCCTTCCGCCTGGGACGTTCACGCCCGACGCCGCCGTGCCCGACGTCCCGCGACCACCGGGCACCCGGATCCACGTCGGCGACATCGTCGTCTCCGTGGAACGCGCGATCGAGCAGGCATCGACGGGCCGGGGCGGCCAGACCGGCGACATCCGCTGGTCACCGGCCGACGAGCTGCGGCTGCTCGTGACGCACGGCACGCTCCACATCTGCGGCTGGGACCACGCCACGCCCGCCGACGAGCGCGACATGCGGGCCCTCGAGCAGCGGCTGCTCGCCGGCTCGCTCGGGTCAGGCGGTCACGACCGGTAGGGGATCCTCCAGCGGTCGCCGGGACCTCGATGGAGGAGCGACGAGATCGTCTCTGTCGTTATCGTTCCGCGCCCGACGGCCTGGCGGGGGTGCTGCCGCAAGGCGCGCCACGGACGCGCCCGGTACCATCGGGGCAAGGCCCTCCCGCTGATCGCGGGGCCACGAGTCGTGGCCCGGTCGGACGGGATTCGGGCCGCGTCGTGCTGTCCGGAGGAACGGTTTGAAGGTCGTCGTGGGGCTCGGCAACCCGGGGGAGCGGTATGCCGGGACGCGTCACAACGTCGGTTGGCTCGTGCTGGACCGGCTCGCCGAGCGGGCCGGTTGGTCGGGTCGTGGGCGGCAGCGAGATTCGTCGAACGTGGTGACGGGTCGGTACGACGGCCTCGACCTCACGCTCGTCAAGCCGCTCACCTGGATGAATGATTCGGGTCTCGCCGTGCGCAAGGTCCTTGCGCGCGAGCACGCGCCGCTCGGTGACCTGCTCATCGTCGCGGACGACTTCGCCCTCCCGTTCGGCAAGCTGCGGTTCCGCGAGTCGGGCAGCCACGGCGGCCATAACGGTCTGCGCTCGATCGTCGACGAGCTCGGGACCGAGAAGTTCAGCCGGTTCCGGATCGGCATCGGCGATCCGGTGCGCAACGCGCGCGACCACGTGCTGTCGCGCTTCGAGCCGGACGAGGTCCAGCGGCTTGACGAGCTGCTCGACGCCGCAGCGGACGGCGTCGAAGCGTGGGCACGAGAGGGCACGAGCAAGGCGGCGAACCGCTTCAACACGTTCCAACTCCGGGAGGCCGACATGACGCGCCTCGCCGCTCCGGGCGAGATCGACGGGCCGCCCGACGACCAGGGCATCCGCCGGACGCGGACGGGGTGGCGGCGGGCCCTGCCGCGTCGCGGGGAGGGTGACGATGCCTGACCGACCCGGGCCGACGCTCCGTGGCCGCCGCGGCCGTGACCGGCGCATCGCTGAACGCGTCGCCGCCGATCTCGTCGCTCGGCACGCGCCGCCGACCGAGGACGAGGCGACCGACTTCGACGTCGCTGCCGTCGATGCCGCGGTCGCCGACGCACGTCGAGCAGCTCGCCGTCCCGCCGCTCGGCGACGGACGGAAGAGCCCAGGAGGTCCGGCCATCGCCTTCCGGACCTATCGGTCCTGCCGCCGCTCCTCGCTGAGACCGGTTCGTTCCAGACGCTGCGCGAACGGCTCGGGACGCCGGCCGACATCGGTCGCGTGGGGCGGCACGCCGGGGTCGTCTCGGTGCCGCACGGCGCCAAGTCGTACCTCGCGGCGGCGCTCGCCCTCGACGAGCGGATCGTGTGGATCGCCCGGGACGCGGAGATCGGCGATCGCGTGGCCGAGGAGCTCCAGGCCTGGCTCGGCGAGCCCGGGCAGGTCGCCGTCCTGGATCCGCGTACGGCGCTCGCATACGAGCGGAGCGAGCTCGTCGCCGACGAGACAGCCGCGCGGGTCGCCGCGTTGGCGGCGTGGCGGCACGGCCGTGCCCGAGTGCTCGTTGCCAGCGTCCAGGCCCTCCTCCAGCACACGATCTCGCCGGCCGACCTCCCGGACGAAGCGCGGGAGGTCCGCGTCGGGGCGAGGCTGCACCAGGACGCGCTGCTTCGCGACCTGTTCCACCTCGGTTACTCGCCTGTCCTGGAGGTCGCCGGTCGTGGCGAGTTCGCGCGACGGGGCGGGATCGTCGACGTGTTCCCGCCATCGATGGACCTGCCCATCCGCATCGAGTTCTTCGGTGACGAGATCGACTCGCTGCGCTCTTTCGACCCGACCGACCAGCGGACGACCGGCAAGGTCGACCGAGCGGTGCTCCTGCCCGCGTCGGAATTCCTGCTCCCGACGCTGGGCGCGGCCGCGATCCGCGACCGCCTCGGCCGGGCCGCCTCGCGGTTGTCGGAGCGGCTCGCCGGCGACCTGGCACGGTTCGAGGGGACGGCCGATGACCCGCTCCGACCCGCCGCTCCGGAGCAGCATCCCGGGGAGTCGCGGGCGCTGGCGGTCGGTGATGCCGCCGAAGTCTGGGCGGCCCACCTTGCCCCGGCGACCGGCCTCGACCATATCGATCCGGGCACGTTGCTGATCCTCGACGAGCCGGGTGATATCGCGGAGGCCGCCGGGTTCCTGTGGCGCCAGGCCGATGAGCGCCGAGCCGAGCTCGTCGCTGCCGGTGAGCTACCGAAGGACTGGCCCTCGACCTACCTCGGGCCGCGCGACTGGAAGAGCCGCCTCGTCGGATCGCGGACGCTCGAGCTGACCTGGGAGTCCGAACCGCCTTCGGACGTGGCGATGGCCGGCGGACCGCGTGGCTCGGGCGACCTCTTCGGCTGGCGCGAGCCGACCCTTCCGCTCGGTCGGGCCGGGCGCCTCGCCGACGCGATCGAGGCATGGCGGGCGGACGGCGCGCGCATCGTCCTCGCCTCCGATCAGGCGCCTCGGCTCGCCGAGATCCTCGAGGATGCCGGCCACAGCGTCGCCGTGGTCGACCGGATCGAGGAGGCGCCACCCGCTGGGGCGATCGCGCTCGTCGGTCGGAGCCTGAACGGCGGTTTCGGCGGCGGACCCGACGGGATCACGTTCGTCACCGACCGGGAGCTGTTCGGCACCGTTCGCGTCCGCCGCCCGAAGGCGCTCCGTCGCGTCGTTCCGCGCGACATCCTCGAGCGACTCGCGCCCGGTGACCTCGTCGTCCACATCGACCACGGGGTCGCCCGCTATCAGCAGATGCTGCGACGGGGCGGTGCGGGCGAGGAACGCGACTACCTCGAGCTCGCCTTCGCCGGTGACGACAGGATCTTCGTGCCGGTGGAGCAGATCGGCCGAGTCACGCGATATGCCGGCGGGGAGCGACCGACACTCAGCAAGCTCGGCGGCACCGAGTGGCTGCGCGCCAAGCAGCGCGTCCGCAAGGCTGTCGAAGAACTCGCCGACGAGCTGCTCGCGCTGTATGCGGCGCGTGAGAACGCCGAGGGCCACGCCTACAGCGAGGACACCCCGTGGCAGGCCGAGATGG
>DATHTG010000402.1:0-1945 GCA_035463515.1 Candidatus Limnocylindrales bacterium | reverse complement strand
GGATCGCCGTCCGGCCAGATCTTGTCGACGGTGACGAACAGGTCCGCGTACGGCGACCGACGGCCGCGCCGCTCGAAGTCCTGGAACTCGGCGCTCTGGCGCGAGATGTGGTTGATCATCAGGTCGAGCAGCACATCATGGCGCTCCCCGAGCCGCCGGACGTCCTCCCAGGTGCCGAAGCGTGGGTCGATCTCGCGATAGGTCAGCGGTGCGAAGCCACGATCGGCGGACGACGGGAACGGCGGCAGGACATGAACGCCGTGGAACAGGCCGGCGAGGCGCCCTCCGAGCAACGCGTCCAGCTGCGCCAGTCCCCCGCCCAGCGAATCCGGGTAGGTGAGCAGCTGCGGTCGGGGCGAAATCGCGCCGGGTCGCATCGCGCTGATCGACGCGCCGGTCAGGCGCCGACGACGCGGCCGAGGGCGAGCGTGAGCTCGCGTGCCCGCGCATCGCCATAGCCGCCCATCTGGTTGCTGAGGTACGCGAAACCGACCCCACGGCCGGCGTCCCCGAAGCCGAGCTGTCCGCCGGCTCCGGCGTGGCCGAAGCTGGCGGGGCCGAGCATCGGCTGGTGGGGCGGGGAGGAAAGCTGGAAGCCCGTCCCCCATCGGCTGCCATCGTCCGGCATGCCGGAACGCTGCGGTCCTGCCGACTGCACCCGCAGCGAGTCCGCGATCGAGGCGTCCGACAGGAGCCGCGTCCCGTCGATCGGCCCGACGCACGCGGCGTACATCCGGGCGAGCGACTCCGCGGTGCTGATCCCGTTGGCGCCCGGGACCTCGGCGGCCTGGATCTGCGGGTCGTTGAAGGTCACCATGTCGCCATGGGCAGGGAAGACGAAGGCGTCTCCCATCGACAGGCTGCGCGCAATCGTGACGTTGTCCCGCGCGAGGCGGGCCGCCTCCCTGGCCGCGTCCGAGTCCTCGTCCGGAAGCGGCGGCTCCATCCAGCAGACCGTCGTCCGGGCCGCTCGAGGGATCCCGATCCAGGTCCGCAGGCCGAGCACGTCGCCGATCGCGGCACGGAAGAAGCGGCCGGGCAGGAGGCCCGTGATCCGCCGGATCACCTCGCCGACGATCCAGCCGTACGTCAGCGCGTGATAGACGTGTCCGTCATGCGGTTCGTGGAGCGGTCGCTGGGCCTCGATCGCATGGATGACCGGGTCCCAAGCCAGGACGTCGTCGCGACCGAGGTCGGTGTCGAGCGCGGGCAACCCGGCCCGATGGCTCATCGCGTCGCGCAGCGTGATCCCGGCCTTGCCGTGGTCGCCAAAGGCCGGCCAGTACTGCGCGATCGGAGCGTCGAGCTCGAGCCGCCCGTCCTCGACGAGCCGGTAGACGCAGACCGCGAGGACGCCCTTGGAGCACGAGAACATCACGGCCGCAGTGTCGCGGTTCCACGGGCGACGCGTGCGCCGATCGGCGACGCCGCCCCACAGCTCGACCACGCGCCGCCCGCCGACGTACGCGCTGCAGGCGGATCCGAGGTCGTGGCGCAGGAGGAAGTTCGTCTTGAAGGCGTCGAGGACCGGACCGTAGCCCGCATCCACGAATCCGCTGACGGTCCGGCCGTCTCCCATGTCGATGACGTCGATGCGGTCCGACCCGGGCTCGCGCGATGCCTGCGTCGTCATCCCTTGACCGACCCCTGCAGCAACGCGGCGATGATCTGGCGCTGGAAGAGGATGAAGACCACGAGCGTCGGCAGGAGGATGAGGATCGTGCCGGCGCACAGGAGCGGGATGTCCGTCGCGTAGTGGCCCTGGAATGCGCCGAGCGCCCCGGCCATCGTGCGCTGCGTCGGATCCTCGACGAGCACGAGCGCGAGCAGGAACTGGTTCCAGGTCCAGACCGACAGCAGGATCGCGAGCGACGCGAGCGCCGGCCGGGCCAGCGGGACGTGGATGCGCCAGAGCAGATCGCGCGTCGTGGCGCCGTCGACCCGA
>DATHTG010000401.1:0-5577 GCA_035463515.1 Candidatus Limnocylindrales bacterium | reverse complement strand
GCGCGTGCCTCGATGTCCGCGACCAGCTGCGTCCCCGTGGCCGTGGCGGTATCGACCTGGTCCGTCTTGACGCTCGAGAGAGAAGCGAGGATGACTCGCGCCTGCTCGCCGAGCGCGCCGACCGAGTCGGAAAGGGCGTGCATGTCGGCTTCGATCGGGTCGAGAGCAGCGTCGACCTGCGCGTCCCCATGACCCGTCCGCCCCGTCCGGTCGATGCCCGGCGCCGGCGGCGTGTCCATCCCGGCGACGACACCAGCGGCACCGAGCGCGACCAGCGTCGCGGCCAGCAGCCAGGCGAGCGCGATGGCGCCCTGGCGCACGATATCGGCGAGGCGGGTCAGACTGTCCTCCGAGATGGCGGCGGGACCGGACCGAACGGTTCGACGGTCGAGGCGGCGGAATCGTAGCATCGGCCGATGACCGCTCCGCTCGAGACCAAGGCGCACGACCCGGCCGCTGCTGCCCGGCGGCGACTGCTCGAGACGATGCCGAAAGCGGAGCTCCACCTCCACCTCGACGGCTCGCTCCGCATCGACACGGCGATCGACCTCGCGCGCACGCGCGGGATCGATGCTCCGCGCGACTGGATCGGCATGTCCGAGGCACTCGTCGGGGAGATGCCGGGCTCCTCGCAGGCAGAGCTGCTGAAGCGGTTCGATCTGCCGATCGCGTTGATGCAGGACGCAGATGCTCTCGAGCGGATCGCGTTCGAGCTGGTCGAGACCAAGGCCGCGGATAACGTCCGCTACGTCGAGGTGCGATGGGGCCCGCTGCTCCATGTCCTGAAGGGCCTGTCGCTCGCGGACGGGATCGCCGCCGTCGTTCGTGGCACGAACGATGCCGCGGCGCGTGCCGGGATCGCGGTCCGCCTCATCTCGACCGCGATCCGGTCACACGATCCGGAACGGAACGTCGAGCTGGCAGAGACCGCGTCGCGCTTCATCGACCAGGGGCTCACCGCATGGGACCTCGCCGGCCAGGAGGCGGCGTACCCGGATCCGCTGCTGCACGCGCGCGCGTACGAGGCGGCTCGCGCGAACGGCCTGCGGCTGACGATCCACGCCGGGGAGTGGGGCGGCGCCGCACAGGTCCGTCGGGCGCTCGTCGTCGAGCCGGAGCGGATCGCACACGGGCCAGGCGCGATCGAGGACGAAGCGTTGTGTGCCGAGCTCCGGGTCCGCGGTATCACGCTTGATCTCGCGCCGACATCGAACTGGCAGGCAGGCATCGTGTCCTCGGTCGCGGGGCATCCGCTCGGCCCGCTCTATCGGATGGGCGTGCCTGTGACGTTGAGCACGGACGATCTCACGGTGTCAGACCTGACCCTGTCCGAGGAGTACATCAACGCCCACGAGCAGGTCGGGTTGTCACTCGCCGATCTGTGGACGATCAACCGGCACGCGCTCGACGTCGCATTCGCCGACGACGCGACCAAGGACCGGCTGCGCACGGAGTTCGACGCGTGGGCCGGGAACGCGTCCGAGTTGACGACCTAACCGCCGGACGTGGAGCCCCGCTCGAAGACGAGCTCGACGCCCTGACCCGTGAGCGTCAGTCGCTCGCCGTCTCGGGCAGCCGCCGTCACCCGCGGGAGTGCCGCGCTGAACGCCGCCTCAGCGGCCATGACGGGCTCCTCGCAGGCCATCTCGGTCATGCTTGTCATCGACAGACGTGGCCCGCCGTCGACGACCGACAGGACGCCGCCGTACTGGTTGCACGCAGCGCGGCCGCTGATCTCGGTGCCCTGGACGATCAGCGTGATCGGCGACCCGGCGACGACCGGGAACGGTGCGCCATCGACCATCCCGGAGGCGAGCTGCCAGTCACCGGCGAGATCGATCGGTCCGGCGGTGCTCGGGGCCTCTCGAGGATTGCAGCCGAGGACGAGGACACTGGCAGCCAAGGCGACGACGGCGGCGGTCAGGAGACGATGCATGGGTCGCTGACGTCCCGGGCCCGACGCGGGTTCCGTCAAGCGGAGAGGCGGTCGAGCGCGGCGGCCAGCTCCGTCGCGTCGGCCGCGACCGCGTCGGGGCGTGCATCCGGCGACAGCGCCTCCTCCTCGTCCCGGGTCGTGATGCCGGTGAGCATCAGCACGGACCGCGCGCCGATCGCCTTCGCACCGGCCAGATCGGTTCCGATCGCGTCGCCGACCACTACCGCCTCCGAGGGTGTCCGGCCGACCGCCTCGGCCGCAAGCTCGAACAGGTGCGGCTCCGGCTTCCCGATCGACAGCGGCGTGACCCCGGTCGTCGCCTCGAGGGCCGCGGCCAAGGCGCCCGCGCCCGGTCGCAAGCCGCGCTCCGTCGGGTACACCGGGTCGCGGTTGGTGGCGATGAACCTGGCGCCCGCGCGGATGCAGTCGGCCGCCGCGGCAAGCCGAAGGTAGGTGAGCGCCGGATCGAGGCCCGTGATGACCGCATCGGGGGCGCCTGCGGCCGCCCAGCCATCGATGCCTTCCTGGTGCATCCGCGTGGCCGCGTTGCCCACGGTCACGACCTCGAGCCCGACATCGCGGAGCTCCCGCTCCAGCCCGCTCGCCCCGACGGCCAGCACGCGCCGGATGCCCGTCTCGTGTCGCTGGATGTGCAACGCCGTCGCCCGCGACGATGAAACAACGCGATCGGCCGAGATCGGGCAGCCCATCGCCGACAGACGCGTCACGTAGTCGGCGCGGTAGTGCATCGAATTGTTCGTGACATAGACGACGTCGTCGCCCTTGGCCGCCCGGTCGGCGAGGACCGCGGCGACACCGGGGACAGGCTCGGAACCGCGGTAGACGACGCCGTCGAGGTCGACGAGGAGGAGCAGGCTCACGCGCCCGATCGTAGCCGTGGCCACCGGGCCGCGTACGATTCGCCCATCGTGCCGACCTCCCGAGACCCGCTCATGAACACCGATCGGCTGATCGTCGACGGGTCGAACCTATTGCCCGCGCTGGCGCGGCGTGGTGGGGGTGTGCCGCCCGCCGCGTTGATCGGGAGGCTCCGTGGGGCGATCCCACTCACCACGGCGGTCGAGCTCGTGTTCGACGGCGCACCCGATCGCGGGCTCCGAGGCGAGCGGATCGCGGCGGGCGTCGGTGTGCGGTACGCCGGTCGACGCACAGGCGACGAACTCATCATCGGTCTGGTCGAGAACGCCGGACCGGTCGCCGCCCGAACGCTGCTCGTCGTCACGGACGACCGCGACCTGGGCGGTACCGTTCGCCGCCTCGGTGCGAGGACCGCCGGCACCGCGTGGCTCCTCGGGCGCCTCGATCGGCCGCGGCTCGCGTCGCCCTCCATCGGCAATCGCCGACCGCCCGCTACGCCGACGTCGACCGCGCCCTCGGACGAGCAGGACCGCGACCCCTGGCAACCAGGCCGCGGCGCGACGACGAAGCGAGGCAACCCGCGTCGCCGCCGCCGGTCGTCGGGTAGCATGCCCTCGTGAACGTCGTCGACTCCCTGGACGGGCTCTGGAACACGATCCTGGACATCACGAAGATGTTCGTGATCCCGGATTGGGGCTCGGTCATCGGGCTGTTGCCGTTGCTGATCTTCGTCGGTGTCGTCGGGCCGCTCGTGACGTTCCTCCTGCTCGGGATCGTGGGCTATCAGATCACCAAGCCGCGGCCACATCTGAAGCTCGTAGAGGGTCCACAGCTCGCTCGGACCGGCGCCGACGGGCAGCCGATCTTCCCGCCCGGCAAGCCGTTCTGCCGCCGACACGCGCTGATCTACCCGACCGGCACGATCCACTGCCAAAGCGGTGGCGAGGACCTGTCCGTGATCTGCCCGATGTGCAGCCTCGGCCGACCGGCGAACATCGATACCTGCCCCAACTGCGGGCTCGTCCTGAACGTCAGGAAGCAGCCGGTCCCCGTGGTCCGGACGCACGGCCCGAAGCCCGGCGGCGCGGCCCTGGCCTGACGGCGGCGGGTCTCGCGCAACCCTCGATCCTTCTCGCGCGTCCACAGAGGCGAACATGGCGGAACTCTCGTCGATCCTCTTCCCCATCGGTGTGGTGTTCGTGGCGCTCGCGTTCGCGGCGCACGTCGGGCATGCAGTGATGCTCGCCAACGGCCGTCGGGTGGCGCTCCCCTCGATGTCGACCGCGGCGCAGCCGGCCTACGCCGGCGTCGCGACGGGCTCGTTCGTCACTGCGACGACGCGTGCGGCAGGGACCGGCCCGACAGTCGCCGCATCGCCGAGCCCGCTGTCCCGCGCCGCGACGTGGCTGACGCTCGCGGCCATCGCGGTCCTCGGGGCTTCGCTGTTGCTACGAGGGATCGTGGTCGGCCGCGGGCCGTGGGGGAACATGTTCGAGTTCACGGTCGCGTTCGCGACGTCGATGGTCGCCGGGTACGCGTTCCTCGCGCGTCGATATGCGATCCGGTCGATCGGCTTCCTGCCGCTCGGCGTCGCGCTGGCGCTGCTCCTGTACGCGTCGTCGCTCCCCCGTGACATCTCGCAGCTCGTACCGGCCCTCCAGAACCCGCCGCTGCTCACGATCCACGTCGGCATGGCGGTGCTGTCATATGGCATCTTCGCGACGTCGTTCGCGGCCGGCGTCGCGTATCTCGTCCAGGGACAGGACGATCGATTCGCGTGGCTGCCGTCGCACAAGGTGCTCGACGAGGTCGCGTATCGCGCGGTCATCATCGGCTTCCCGATCTTCGCGACGATGATCATCCTCGGGTCGTGGTGGGCCTCGATCGCGTGGTCACGCTACTGGGGCTGGGACCCGAAGGAAACCGCGGCGCTCGTGACGTGGCTCACGTACGCGGTCTACCTCCACGCGCGCAACCAGCGTTCCTGGGCCGGTCGACCGGCAGCACTGCTGCTGGTCGTCGGGTTCGGCATGGTCCTCATCACATACTCGGGCTCGCTCTGGTTCTCGGGGCTCCACGCGTATAGCGGCCTTTGATCTGTCGATGACCGCGGCGCCCTCTGACGCTCCGGTCATCGAGACCCGAGGTCTGGCCAAACGCTACGGCCGAACCGACGCCCTGATCGACCTCACGCTTCGCGTCGAACCGGGAGAGGTCTTCGGCTTCCTCGGCCCGAACGGCGCCGGCAAGACGACCGCCGTGAAGCTCCTGCTCGGGCTCGCGCGCGCGACCGGGGGTTCCGGGACCGTCCTTGGCGCCCCGCTCGGGGATCGCGCCGCGCGCCGCGAGGTCGGCTACCTGCCGGAGCTGTTCCGATACCAGCCGTGGCTTCGGGCGCGCGAGGTCGTCGAGCTCCACGGGCAGCTTCGTGCGATCGACGGCGGCGCGGCCGCCTCGGCGACTGACGTCGCGAGCGCCCTCGACGTCGTCGGTCTCGGCGACCGTGCCGGCGACCTCGTCGGTGACTTCTCGAAGGGCATGCAGCAGCGTCTCGGTCTCGCCGTCGCATTGCTCGGTGCGCCTCGCCTCGTCGTCCTCGATGAGCCGACGTCCGCCCTGGATCCTGTCGGGCGCGCGGACGTCCGCACGATCATCCGGCGGGCGCGCGACGCTGGCTCCTCGATCTTCCTCAACAGCCACCTCCTCACCGAGGTCGAGCGCGTCTGCGATCGCGTCGCGATCATCCGGCACGGTCGACTGAT
>DATHTG010000400.1:0-14447 GCA_035463515.1 Candidatus Limnocylindrales bacterium | reverse complement strand
GCCGCGCATCACGTCGACCAGGACGACTGGCAACTCCGAGCCAGCGATGTAGCTCATGCCCTCGGCCATGAGGCTGATACCAGGACTGGATGAAGAGACCATCACCCGAGCCCCGGTCGCCGCCGCGCCGAGCGCCATGTTGATCGCACCGAGCTCGCTCTCAGCCTGGACGAACACCCGTCCAAGCTCAGGCATCCGGCGGGCCATCCACTCCAGCAGCTCGGCCTGCGGCGTGATCGGGTAGCCGAAGTACGCGTCGCAACCGGCCCGGATCGCGGCCTCCGCCATCGCCTCGTTGCCCTTCATGAGCATCGGCCGGATGGGCGTCGTCGCAGCCGATCGGCGTTCCGATCGACCAGCGGTCACGGGTCCGGTGTGGGCGACGGTCATATCGCGCTCTTCTTCGGGCGGGCGAACACCGTGAAGACGGCATCCGGGCAGACACGGGCGCACAGAACACAGCTCGTGCACGCGGCCGCGTCGCGGAGGCGTACCGGGTGATGTCCGAGCGCGTTGACGGCAGTGTCGTCCAAGCCGAGAACGTGCTTCGGGCAGGTCTCCACACAGAGTTCACAACCCTTGCATCGGTCGACGGCGATCACCAGTGGCAGGAACGCTGTCTCCCCGGTAATGACGTCCGGCGATGCGGGATGCGCGGCCAAGGTCACCGTCACCTCCATTCGAAACGTACGCCGACGGTCGGCGCGAGCGGAGTGCCGAACGACGCACAGGTGGGGGCCATTCGGGGCGATGGTGACCCTGGGCCGGATCGTCATGGGCTTCGGGCGGTTCGGCACTTGGCGGGGCGACAGCGACTCACGAAGCATCCCTCGGTCGCGATCCTGCGGTCGCGTTCCCGCGGCCGGCGACGCACGCCTCGCCGCCAGCGCACGGATCGGGAGGCCGCCGATCAGTCCGGTCACTCCAGAGCGGGCCGGGCGGCTCCGGCGTTGGTGACACATGGCCCGTGATGCCGCCCAGGTCCAAAGGCACGATCGGACCAAGGAGACGACCATGAGCGCACGTACGAACCTGTGGCGCTTGGCTCCCGCCGAGCGCGCACTTCGCGTCGAGGCCGGCCAGGTCGTGTGCCCCCGGCGCGGGGTGGTCGACATCGAGTCGTGCTGGATGTGCCCGGACTATCACGGGCTGACGGACGGCCGCTCGGAATACCTGGTCTGCAGCGTGTCCGAGGAATCGCTCGCGACCGCGGTCTGGGCGATCGATCACGATCGCCTCACGGAGGGCGACCCCGTCCGATGAATCATCGCGTCGACCCGGAGATCGTGGACCTCGTTGGCCGGATGCTCCCGCACCTCCCCGCGACGTCGCGCCGGACGCTGGCGGCGATCGGGCACGATGAGCGGCCGTCGGCCGGCGTGTACCTCATGCGTCAAGGCCGCCCGACGCTCGATACCGGCTTCATCATCGAAGGCCGAGTCGCCGTCCGCGATCACATCGGTCCCGACGACGTGACCCTGATGACGCTCGAGCCGGGCGACGTCTTCGGCTGGTCAGCCGTCCTCGACGGCATCTCGACCGCGTCGATCGTCGCCCTCGACGACGCGCGCGTCCTCTTGTTCGAGCGGGCCGGACTGCTATCCGCGATCGAGGGCGACAAAGGCATCGCGGCCGCGGTCTATCACCGGCTCCTCGAGGCGGTCGCCAGCCGGCTCGACGCCACACGCCTGCTCATGAGAGACGTGTACGGCCCCGGGAACCGGGCATGACGACGAACGCCATCCTGCCGACCGAGACCGAGCAGGCGTTCCTGCCTCGGGAGAGGCTGCCGAGCTTGCTGGAGGCGCTACGACGCGACGGACGCACGATCATCGGACCGATGGTCCGCGAGGGCGCGGTCGTCTACGACGAGATCCGGGACACGAGTGACCTCCCGATCGGGTGGCGGAGTGACACGGCACCGGGTCGGTATCGGCTCGAGGAGACCGGGAGCGCGCGGGCGTTCGACTACGGCCTCGGCGTATCGACGTGGAAGCGCTTCGCGCACCCGCCCCGCGTCCCGCTGACGACGACCGATCCCGACGGTATGGTCGCCGCCGTCGAGCCCGACGTCCCGCGCGTCGCCTATCTCGGTGTCCGGGGATGCGAGCTCGCCGCACTCGGCATCCAGGAGCGCATCCTCCGTGCCGGGCCCGCGGGCGACGCGGACCACGTTGCTCGTCGCGACGCCGCGCTCGTCGTGGCGGTCGAATGCGCCGTCGCGATGTCGACATGCTTCTGCACATCGACCGAGACCGGCCCTGAGGTCGCCGATGGCGCAGACATCGTGCTCGCCGAGCTGGACGATGGCTTCACGGTCCGTGCGATCACGCCGGCTGGTGAACGGATCGTCGGTCAGCTCGGGTGCAACGGGGCGACCCGCGCACAGGTCGGTGCCGCTGCTCACCAGGTCGCGGCAGTCCGCTCCTGGATCGGGTACCCGCTCCCGACCGACGGGCTCGCCGAGCGGCTGCGCGCCGTCCCGGATCATCCGCGCTGGGACGAGATCGCCGAGCGCTGCCTCGCGTGTACGAACTGCACGCTCGTCTGCCCGACGTGCTTCTGCACGAGTGTCGCGGTCAGTTCGGATCTGGACGGGACGACCGGCGCGACAGAACGGGTCTGGGACAGCTGCTTCACCCTCGGGTTCGGGCGCGTCGCAGGCGACGCCAACTTCCGACCGCGTGTCGCCGACCGCTACCGACAATGGCTCACGCACAAGTTCTCGAGCTGGTGGGACCAGTTCGGGTCGACCGGGTGCGTCGGCTGTGGACGATGCATCACCTGGTGCCCCGTCGGGATCGACGTCCGTGAGGAGCTCATCGCGATCGCGCCGCCTGGCGCAGCACCTGCTCCCATCCCCTGGCCCCCTGCCCCGCCGCTGGGCCATGCGCCGACGCCGCTCGCGACCGTCGACCCGGCACGGTACGTCGCTGTCGGGGTGAGCGGCGCCCGTCGTGAGACCGCGGACACCATGACGCTGGCTCTCGAGACCGACGATCCGGCGCTCCTCGCCAGCCGACCTGGGCAATTCGTCATGGTGGCGCGTCCCGCGCAGGCGGTGCCGCCGATCTCGATCTCGCGGATCCGTCCCGCCGGGCTCGACCTGACCATCCGTGACGTCGGCCCGGCGACAGCCGCGCTCGCCCAGAGTCAGCCCGGAGACCGCCTCTCGCTACGAGGACCGCTCGGGCGACCATGGCCGATCGACGGAGCGTTCGGTGGCGACATCGCGATCGTCGCCGGCGGCATCGGGCTGGCACCGCTTCGGCCCGTCATCGACGAGGTCCTGCGCGAACGGCACAGGTTCGGCGCGGTGAGGATCTATGTCGGTGCCCGCACGCCGCGCGACCGCCTGTTCGTCGCGGAGCTGACCGGGCTGCGCGGACGCATCGACCTCGAGGTCGAGGAGATCGTCGACAGGGGCGGCCCCGAGTGGCTCGGCCGGGTCGGGGTCGTCACACAGCTCTTCGAGCACGCGGCGTGGACGGGCGAGCACACGACGGCATTCGTCTGCGGCCCGGACCGGATGATGCAAGCGGCTGCGCGGACGCTCGCCTCCCGCGGCGTCGCACCGGAACGGACGTGGGTGACTCTCGAACGGAACATGGCGTGCGGCGTGGGCTTGTGCGGGCACTGCCAGCTCGGTCCGTACTTCGTCTGCCGTGACGGGCCTGTCTTCTCGGTCGCCGAACTCGGCGACACCTTCACCGTGGAGGGCCGCTGATGCTCACGGCGTCCACACCACTGCAGATCACGCGCCGGCGACCTCGTATCGGTGTCGTGAAGTTCGCCTCGTGTGACGGCTGTCAGCTCACACTGCTCGACCTCGAGGACGATCTCCTCGCGATCGCCGACCGCGTTGACATCGTCGAATTCGCGGAGGCGACGTCGAAACGCTCCTCGGGCCCATTCGACATCCTCTTCGTCGAGGGCTCGATCAGCACGCCGGAGCAGGCTGACGAGATCGTCCACCTGCGCGCCGCGACGACGACGCTCGTGACCATCGGCGCATGCGCGACCGCCGGCGGGATCCAGGCGCTCCGCAACTGGGCAGACCACGATGCGGTCCGATCCCTCGTCTACCCGCACCCTGAGTACGTCGAGTCGCTCGCCACAGCCACGCCGATCGCCGACCACGTCGCGGTGGACGCAGAGCTGCGAGGTTGCCCGATCTCCCCCGATCAGCTTCGTGAGTTCGTGACAGCGGTGCTCGCCGGCCGACGCGCGAACCTCCCCGATGAGGCCGTCTGCGCCGAGTGCAAGCGTCGCGGCGTCGTCTGCGTCGCAGTCGTCGACGGCATGACATGTCTCGGACCGGTGACCCGGAGTGGTTGCGGCGCACTGTGCCCGGCGTACGGCCGCGGCTGCTACGGCTGCTTCGGCCCGCGTGAGGCGGCGAATGGGGCTGGTCTCGCGACGTGGCTCGAGCGCGACCGCTCACCCAGCGATGTCGCGCGCGCCTTCGCGCTGTTCGATGCGTGGTCACCTCCGTTCCGCCGCGTCATCGACGCGAACGGGGGCCCGCCCGGACCGATCGACGGGCCGGCCCGGAGGGAAGGACCCGATGCATGACACCGTGGTCGCCCCCGGCGGCGGCGATCTCTCGGTCGACGTCCGCAACCTGACCCGCGTCGAAGGCGAGGGGTCGCTCCACCTGCGCGTCCGCGATGGCGCCGTGGAATCCGCGCACCTCGAGATCTTCGAGGCACCGCGCTACTTCGAACGGCTTGTCGTGGGGCGGTCGATGGACGAGGTCATCGATATCGTCGCCCGGATCTGCGGCATCTGCCCTGTCGCGTATCAGATGACCGCGGTGCATGCCGCGGAAGCCGCCTTTGGCGTCGAGGTTCACCCGGCGACGGTGGCACTCCGCCGCCTGCTGTACTGCGGGGAATGGATCGAAAGCCACGCGCTCCATATCTACCTGCTGCACCTGCCCGACCTGCTCGGCTACCCGAGCGCCATCGACCTCGCGCAGCACGCCCGGGACACCGTCGAGGGCGGGCTGCGACTCAAGCGCGCTGGCAATTCGATCGTCGCTCGGATCGGCGGCCGGGCCATCCATCCCGTGTCCGTTCGGGTCGGCGGCTTCTCGCGCGTCATCCGGCGCGGCGAGATCGAGTCGCTGCGGACCGACCTCATCGAGGCGCAGCAGCTCGCGGATGCCACCATCGACCTCGTCGCGTCGCTGCAGCCCCCCGCGTTCCGCCGCGACGCTCGGCTCGTCGCGTTGCGAGCCGCGGATGGATACCCGATGAACCACGGGCGCATCGTCTCGAACGATGGTCTCGACATCGACGCAGCCGCGTGGGAGACGATGTTCGACGAGCGGCACGTCCCATGGTCGAATGCGCTGCAGGCGCTCGGCCGGGACGGGCGTCCATATCTGCTCGGTCCGTCGTCGCGGGTCACGCTCGACGCGGATCGATTGCACCCGCGCGCAGCGGCTGCGCTGGCTCGGCTGGGTGTGGCCGATCGCATCGCGCACGAGCCGAACTGGAGCATCGCGGCACGAGCTGTCGAGCTCGTCCACGCCGTCGCGGAGGCGGCCGACATCGTCGACGCATACGAGCCGCCTCCGAGTGGCGCCGTAGAGTGGGCGCCGCGCTCCGGCGTCGCTTCGTGGGCTACCGAGGCGCCGCGGGGACTCCTGTTCCAGCGCTTCGGGCTTGATGCCGACGGCCGTGTCCTCGATGCCCGGATCGTCCCGCCGACAAGCCAGAACCAGGCCGCCATCGAAGCGGATCTCGCGCTGTACGCCCCCACGATCCTCGGCCGTCCCCACGCCGAGGTGACCCAGCTGCTCGAGCAACTGATCCGGAGCTATGACCCGTGCATCAGCTGCGCTACGCACTTCCTGGACCTGCAGGTGGAGGAGACGTCATGACCACGGTGCTCGACGTCGCGCCGGCCCTTCGCGGACCGGATGTCCATGATGTGGCTGGGCTCCATACACCCGCACCGCCGACGTCCGTCGAGCTGCTGGCGTGCGGTGCACCGGATCGCGGCGATGACGGCGCAGCCGTCATCGCGGTCGGCAGATTGGCGGACGCTCTTCCTGACGACGTCCGGACCCGGATCGTCGGGCAGCTCGATATCGATGATCTTCTCGCGGTGCCTGCTGGTGCGGGGGCGGTCGTGGTCGATACGGTCGTCGGCGTCGACCCCGGGTGGATCGTCGAGATCCCGTTCAGTGGACTTGCTGGCCGGGAAGCCGGGATCCGGCCGCGTTCGTCGCACGCACTATCGATCCCGGAGACCGTCGCGGTAGCCTCCATCATCCGAGGCCGGCCACTCTACGGGATCGTCGTCGGCATCGGGGGCGTCGACTTCGGCCTCGGAGAGGCGCTCAGCTGGCCGGTCGCCGCGGGGATGGACACGTTCGTCATGGCCGTCCTCGACGCGGTCCGGCGGGTCCGGCGCGAGGTCCTGGAGGGCGCGCGGCCCGTTTGATCGCACCCGGGCGGGCGCGGGCCGAACGGCCCACCTGAACGGGCCGGACGCCACGTTCACAGGGACTGGTGGCACGGCAGGCTTGGACCATGAGCAACGTCTCCGTGCCAGCTTCGGTGCGCTTCCCGGGCATCCCGGCGATCGTCGACGGATCGGAGGCGATCGCACATGTCGAGACACGATTGTCCGAGGTGGCATGCGCCTACCCGATCACGCCGTCGACGACGATGGCCGCGGTCTTCCAGGCGGCGGTCGCCAACGGCCGCGCGAACCTGTGGGGAACGCCGCTGCGGTTCGTCGAACCCGAATCGGAGCACAGTTCCGCGTCGGCGGCCGAGGGCGTTGCACTCGCGGGCGGACGAGTCACGAACTTCACGGCCGGCCAGGGCCTCGTCCTGATGAAGGAGGTCCTGTACGTCATCAGCGGCAAGCGCCTGCCGGTCGTCTTCCACGTCGGAGCCCGGGCGCTGACGAGTCAGGCTCTCAACATCCACGCGGGCCATGACGACGTGATGGCCGTCGCCGATACCGGCTGGGGGATCCTGTTCGCGCGGAACGCCCAGGAGGCCGCTGACCTCACGGCCATCGCCCGTCGCGTGGCAGAGGCGACGCAGACCCCGTTCTTCGTGGTCCAGGACGGATTCCTGACGACCCACACGCTGGAGAACGTGCGGCTTCCAGAGGATGAGCTGCTCCGCGAGTTCGTCGGCGATCCCCGCGATCACGTCCGTGCGATGTTCGAGCCGGCGGAAGGGCTGATGACGGGCGTCGTCGAGAACCAGGACAGCTACATGAAAGGGCGCATCGGGCAGCGCGCGTATTACGCCGGACTCAGACCGGCACTCGACGAGGCGTTCGGCCTGTGGTCGACGCTGACGGGCCGAACGTATCTCCACGTCCGAGACCACCGCACGAGCGACGCGAACGAGATCCTCGTCTCCATGGGCACGATCGACGACACCGCGGTCGCCGTCGTGGACGCGATGCGGCGCGAGGGTCGACCCGTGGGCTGCGCTGCCGTCACGACGTTCCGACCGTTCCCGGCCGCGGACCTGTGCCGGGTCCTCCGCCACGCCCGGACGGTCGGGGTCGTGGAGCGGACCGACGAACCCGCCGCGGCGGACAACCCGCTCACCCGCGAGACGAAGGCAGCCCTGTACGCAGCGGCCGCCGAGGGTGTGCTCGTCCCGCGCGTAGCGTCGGTCTCGGCGGGCCTCGGATCGCGCGACGTCGGTGCTGACGATCTCGCTGCGGTGCTCGATTGGCTCGCGGAACACGGCACTCGGGACCGCGACTACGCGGTCGTCGGGATCCGGCACCCGCTTGCGCTGCCGGGTCGCGCGATCGACGTCCGACCCGCAGGGGCGTACTCGGTGCGTGGCCACTCGATCGGTGGGTTCGGGTCGGTCACGACGAACAAGCTGATCGCCACGATCGTCGGTGAGGTCTTCGACAAATACGTCCAGGCCTATCCCCGGTACGGGTCGGAGAAGAAGGGCCTGCCGACGACGTACTACCTCACGATCGCCGACGAGCCGGTCCACACTCATGCCGAGCTCGACAGGGTCGACCTCGTACCCCTCCACGATGTCGCCTCGTTCAGCCTCGGTGCCCCGTTGGCCGGCCTGGTCGATGGCGGCACCCTGTTCATCCAATCCGAGCTGACCGATCCGGCCGCGATCTGGGCCACGATCCCGATGACCGCCCGCGGCGACATCGTCGGGCGTCGGATCCGGGTCATGGCCCTCGACACGGCCGGGCTCGCGCGCGCCCGGTCGCCACGCGCCGACCTCGTACTCCGGATGCAGGGCATCGCGCTCGTCGGAGTCTTCTTGCGCGTCGCACCATTCGCGGCCGAGGCGGGCCTCGATCGAGAGGCGCTACTCGAGGCCGTCGGTGAGCGGCTGGGCCGGTTCTTCGGGAAGCGCGGCAGATCCGTCGTGGACGCGAACCTCGAGTTGGTGGCAGCCGCCTATGACGGCGTCATCGACGTCAGCGAAGCGCTCAGCCTGCCGGCCGGGATCGAACGTCATCTGACGGTCGTGCCGCCGCGCTCCACGAGCCTGATCGGAGTGTCCGCATGAACGTGAACCTTCCAGGGACCGCCCTGCTCGTCGAGGACCTCATGGCCAAGGAGCCGATCGTCGTCCTCGCCGATGCCTCGCTGAGCGAGGCCGCCCGACTGCTGGACGAGTACGACATCAGCGGCCTGCCGGTGGTCGCCCCGGATGGTGGCCTGGTGGGCGTCCTCAGCCAGACCGACCTCGTCCGGGCCCGCGCCACCGAGTGGCTCTGGGCGAACTGGACCGGTCTGCATGTCCGTCACCTCATGACAAGCCCCCCGGTGACGATCGATCGCGGCGCGTCCGTGGAGGCTGCCGCGATCAAGATGGAACGCCAGGGCGTGCACCGGCTCGTCGTGGTGTCCCACGAGGACGTGACGGTTCCGATCGGCGTCATCTCGACGAGCGACCTCGTGCGCGTGCTCGCCCGGAGCGACCGATGACGACCGACATCCGGTCCGCGCTCACGAAGGAGCCCGGGGCGCTGAAGGAGCAGCACGAGGTCGAGCTCGGCCTCGCGACACCGCTGTTCGACATCGCCACGTACGTCGAGGAGTTCGGGGCCTCGATCGTGCCCGCGTACCGCCGTGGCGTCGCAGACGAGGAGTGGCCGGCCGACGTGGGTCTCGCGCGGAGTGTCATCCCACCCGGAACCGCGGCGACACGGGACTTCAGCCGGCTCGCACCGCGGCTGCCGCAGTTCGTCGCCGAGCGCTGCGTGGGCTGCATGGCCTGCGTGAGCGCCTGCCCGGACAGCGCGATCCTGGGCATCGCGCTCCCCGAGTCTGAGGTCACCCAGCGGATCGATGCCTTCGCTTCCGGAGACCGCGAGCCGTCGGTCGCCGCCGACTCGATCCGATCGCATTTCGCCCATACGACGAAGTACGCTGACGTGCCGGCCAAGCGCGGCGTCGAGCCGGCCAGCTTCGGCATCTTCATCGAGCCGATCCATTGCAAGGGCTGCGCAGAGTGCGTCGAGGTGTGTGCGGCACTCGGACACGACGCGCTCTTCATGGTCGATAAGGTGGACGAGGACGCGGCTGGGGAGACCGCCCTCGACCGGGCCTCTCGCGACATGCGCTTCTTCCGATCGCTTCCGCCGACGCCGCCGGCGTATCGCAACGAGAAGGCACTCGCCGACCTGATGCTCGGCGAGCACGCCATCGGCTACGTCGGGGGCGCCGGCTCTTGCGCCGGCTGCGGCGAGGCATCCGCCATCAGGATGATGGTGGCTGCCACCCGCCAGGTCCACGGCCCGGACTCGATGGGCATCGTGGCGGCGACGGGGTGCAACAGCGTGTTCGGAAGCACCTACCCATTCAATCCGTACCTGGTGCCGTGGACGAATTCGCTCTTCGAGAACGCCCCAGCGGTGGCGACAGGCATCCGCGAGCGGTGGGATCAGGACGGTCACCCCGACCGCAAGCTGTGGGTCCTCGGCGGCGACGGTGCGATGTACGACATCGGCTTCCAGGCGCTGTCCCGGGTGGTCGCGTCCGGCGCCGACATCAACATCCTCGTCCTCGATACGCAGGTGTATTCGAACACCGGCGGGCAGGCGTCCACCGCGTCCTTCGGGGGCCAGGTGACGAAGCTGTCGGCCTTCGGCGCTGCAGAACATGGGCGGCGCGAGGCGCGCAAGGAGCTCGGCCGGATCCTGATAGCGCACGGCAACGCATACGTCGCGCAGACGACGCCGGCGCATCTGAACCACTTCTATCGCGCCGTGATGGAGGCGAACGAGTTTCCTGGACCAGCCATCGTCATCGCCTACACGGCATGCATGCCCGAACACGGCATCGCCGACGACGCCGCGTCGCGGCAGGCACGGCTTGCCGTCGACTCGCGCGCGTTCCCGCTCTTCACCTACGACCCGCGGCGCGGCGCGACCTTCGGGGAGCGGCTGTCGCTCCAGGGCAATCCCGCACTTCGCGAAGACTGGTCGACGTCGCCGACGGGCGAGCCTGTCGACTTCCTCGCCTTCGCGCGATCGGAAGGCCGCTTCGCGCCGCACTTCGGCAGCGACGGAGCGCCGAGCGAGGAGATCCAGGCGACCCAGGCTGATCGGCTCGCCAACTGGCGGACCCTACAGGAGCTGGCGGCGATCCAGCCGGGGGGTCGGTGATGTGCCTGAGCGTCCCGGCGGAGGTCATCGCGATCGATGGCGGCGAGGCCGTCGTCCGTGTGGATGGCCGACTGCGGCGCGCAAACGCGCTCGCTGTCTCCGACCTGGCGGTCGGTGACCGAGTGATCCTCGCCGCCGGGTCCGTGATGGCGCGGCTGGACGCGGACGAAGCAGATGAGATCGCGCGACTCGTCAGGGTCGCGTACGACGAGGAACGAGGAGGGACTTGAGATGATCGCGAAGGGCTCCGCCAGCACACGGCTCTGGCCGACACTGCCGAGAGAACGAGTGACCGGACTGCTGCTCGCCGGGGCCACAGCCTTCATCAGCGGCGTCGCGGTGTTCGTGAACGCCACGGCAGTCAAGGCGGTGCCCGATGCCGCCGTGTTCACGACCCTCAAGAACCTCGTCGCGGTCGGCATCCTCGCCGTCCTGGCGGCAGCCGTCGTCCGACCGGCGGACGTTCGCGGCATCAGCCGTCCAGATCGCCTCTCGCTCGTCGTCATCGGGCTTCTGGGCGGTGGCGTCGCGTTCCTGCTGTTCTTCACCGGCCTGGCCTTGGCCAGCGCGCCGTCGGCGGCGTTCATCCACAAGACGATGTTCCTGTGGGTCGCGCTGATGGCCGGACCCTTCCTCGCAGAGCGCCTCGGACTCGCGCCCGTCCTGGCGCTCGGTGCGCTCTTGGCCGGGCAGATCCTGATCCTTCCGCCCCTGGGTATCACGTGGGGCACCGGCGAGGCCCTGATCGCGATGGCCACCGTGATCTGGGCGGTCGAGGTCGTGTTGGCCAAGCGGGTCCTGGGCCGCGTCCGCTCCCCGATCGTCGGGGTCGCGCGCCTTGGGATCGGCCTGCTGGTCCTGTTCGGCTTCCTGCTCGCCACCGGACGCATCGCCGGGGTCGCTGCACTGGAGGCGACAGCGTGGATGTGGGTCCTGATCACCGGCGGCCTGCTGGCTGGGTATGTCGGGACTTGGATGGCGGCGCTGCGGCGTGCACCGGCGACCGAGGTGACGTCGATCCTGGTCCTTGGCGCCCTCGTGACGGCAGCGCTGACCACGGTGTCGCGCGGCACCGTCCCGGAGGTCACGACAGGGTCGGGCTACCTGCTCGCGCTGCTCGGTGTCGCAGCATTGCTCGTCACGCGGCGAGCGCGTGAAGTGACGCCGGCCGTCGCCCTGGCATCGAACGATGCTGGCTGAGCCATTCGTCGGACAGTCGACCATTCGCGGACCCATCGCGCCACCGTCCGGGCCGATCCTGTTCGCCCGCTACGCGTATGGACCCAATCGATTCGGGTATTGCGGGCCGGACGATGCTGACGAGCTACTCGAGGCTGGCGCGGCCGGTCAGGATCGGATCCTTCGGGCCCTGGCGAGGCAGTTCGAGGGCGCGTATCCGTACCTCGAGCTGATCGCTCGATCGGCCGGGGTCCCCGACCCTCTCGACCGACGCGTCGTCGAGGCGTACTGGCTCGGCAGCGAGCTCCTCGAGAAGGTCCGGCCAGGCGTGTTCGGCGCGTCGATCGATGAGCGCTTCCGCTCCCGCGTTCGACCCGCCGACTGGCGTTGGCTCGCAGCCAAGCCGCTCGACGGCGCGCGACCCGTCCACGCGTTCCACGTCCTCGATGTCTTCCCCCGAGTCGGCCTCATCCGCGGCGGAGAGGTGGCCGGGATCCTCGAGGTCATCGATTCGTGCCGCATCCGGTGGGGGCGTGTGGTGGAGCGGATCGGCGACCAGCTCGTCGTCTCCGCGACTCGGCTCGAACTCGTCGAGGGACGACTCCACCACGCGACTGCCCAGATCGAGCGGGTCCAAGCCTGGCGTGACGCGACCGGCTTCATCGACGCCCCCGAGCCCGGCGACATCGTGTCGATCCACTGGTCATGGGCGTGCGACCGGCTCGATGGGCGACAGCTGGCGAACCTGGTCAGATGGACCGACCGGCAGCTGGCTGTGGCCAACCGGACCATCTGACCGAGGGACCCCTGCGAGCCGAACGGCCCGCGGTGGCATGACCTTCGCCCCTGCTCTATGCCGTGCGCGAGGCGCAGGCTGCTCGAACCACCGGCCGTAGGGGCCGGGACATCTTGCGAGGTGCGAGATGACTCGAGTGCTCGTCGTCCACCACGACCTCGATCTCGCCGGGCAGGAAGCCGATTCGCTCCGACGATTCGGCTACGACGTCGTCGAGTGCGGCGGACCCACGCGGAACGTCTGTCCGGTGCTCGCCGGCCGCCCGTGTGACCTCGCCGAGCGAGCCGACGTACTCGTGTACGACGGGTGGTCGAGCGGCGATGCGGAGGGCGCGCGGACGCTCATCGAGAACATCCGCGAGGTCCACGCCGATACGCCGGTCGTGCTGACAACGCCTGGGTTGAACCTCAGCTGGGAAGAGTCGACAGGTCCTCATCGCGTCACGATGCTGACCGGACAGCCCACCGGGGCGCGTCTTCATGAAGCGATCCAGGCAGCGCTCGCACGAGATCCGGCGACAAGCTAGAGGCCGAGCCATAGGCCGAAGATGCCAAGGATGCTTGGCAACGTGACAAACGGCCCTATCAAGCGATGCCGCCACCGGTCATGCTCGCGCCATGACCGCCCGCGCAGCGCCGAGGCTCGCGACCCGACTCCATGTCGCTCGCGCTGAGCACCGGCTGTCGCAGGGAGGATTGGCGCGTCTGGCGGGAGTGAGCCGCCAGACGATCAGTTCGATCGAGACGGGCCAGTACTGCCCATCGACGATCCTCGCGCTCCGGATCTCGCGCGTTCTAGGGGCACGCGTCGAGGACCTCTTCTGGCTGGAAGGAGACGACGATGTGGAACCGGTTTCCGCGTGACGAGCGCGAAGTGGCGATCGATCAGGCCGGCGACCGCCTGGCCTACCTCGTCATCTCGTATGGCGTCCTGGTCGTCGTGGCCTGGCGAAGCTTCGTCGAAGGCGTAGCGACGTTCGAGCTCCTCGCACTGGTCGTCCTCAGCGGCGCGGTCGGCGCCGCGTATCGTGCGCGGCATCGAGCGTTCACCCGCGACTCCGCGATCGTGCTCGGGGTGACCATCCTCGGGGCGCTCGTCGTGGCCGTGCTGATCGCCGTCCTGCTTCGGCCATAGGAAGCGGGCTGGAGGCCTTCGCCCAGTCGGCCTCATCTCCATGACTTTCGGCCCTGTCGAGCCGGTCGTCGGATGCGCAGGCTGATGGCATGGATCGCTACGGCAGCCGGGTCAGCGAACTCGCCGTCGCAGACGTCATGACGCTGGACCCCGTCGTGATCGACGCCAACGCCCCGCTCGAGGACGCGGAGCGGTTGATGCGGGAACGGGCGATCAGCGGCCTCCCCGTGGTCGATACGAGCGGGGTCCTCGTGGGCGTCATCAGTCGGACGGACGTGGTCGAAGACGGCACGATCCCCATGGCGATCCTGCTCCGGAAGATGCCAAGCGGCCTCCGCGTCGGCGAACTGATGTCCTCCCCCGCGATCACCGTCGAGACGACGGACCCGCTGATCGAAGCCGCCCGACGGATGCGCGACAACCGGATCCACAGGCTCGTCGCGGTCGACGATGCCGGGCGCCCCGTCGGAGTCCTCTCGGCCAGCGACTTCGTCGCGCTCTACGCCGACGGCTGAGGGCCATCCGGCCCGGTCGAGACAGCCCGCCTGACCCTTCTCGTGTACGTGCCACAAAGGCGAGCATCTGGCCGCAAGGAGGTGCCCGATGATCGTCGCTTGGATCTTCTGGTGGGCCGGGACCGGTATGGGTGAGGTCCAGTTCGTGACCGCCTGGAACGTGGCGGGCGTGACATACA
>DATHTG010000399.1:0-10478 GCA_035463515.1 Candidatus Limnocylindrales bacterium | reverse complement strand
GAGCTTCTCCTGCCACGAGCCGTACGGCCGGTTGTCGTACGACCAGCGCTTCTCGTTCTTCACGACCTCGCGCTGGTTGTCGAGGTTCTCCTGGCTGAGCGCGTCGAGCAGCGTCGCCATCCGGTCGGCCTCGAGCCACAGCCCGAGGTCGAGCTGGTGGGACGGCAGCGTCTCGAAGTAGTTCGTCCGGTCGAGCCAGGTCGTGCCGTTCATCGTCCCGCCGGCCGCCTGGATCAGGGCGATGTGCTCGGCCTTGGCGACGTGCCGCGAGCCCTGGAACATGACGTGCTCGAACAGGTGAGCGAAGCCCGTCTTCCCGGGTTGCTCGTGCTTCGAGCCGACGTCGTACCAGACGTTGATGGCGACGACCGGAGCAAGGTGGTCCTCAGCGACGATCAGGCGCAGGCCATTGGCGAGGCGGTCGTCGCTGAACGCGACGGTCGGGACGGGGCTGGTCGGCACGCGGCCTCCTGGGCGGGCGGTCTGGTGGAGTGGGGTCGATCGTACCGCGTCGGATCGGTCCCGGCCTTCGCCGGGATCTAGCCGGGCGATGCCACGAACAGCGCCGTGACGGCGGCGGCAGCCAAGGCGCAATACGTCACCATGACGAGCGCCGCGCGACGGTCGGCAGCGCGCGCCGCGGCGTCCTCGATCCGCTCGGCGCGCCCGATCGCTCCGAAGTTCCGGAGTCCCGCGAAGCCGAACGCGACGCAGAACCGGCGGCGCACCTGCTCCAGCGTGGTGAACGCCGCCGCGAGCAGCGGCCACACGGCGAGGCGCGTCCACGCTGGCGTGTCCAGGGCGACAAGGCCAGCCCCGATCAGGACGGCAAGAAGCAGCTGGACGACCCCGATCCGGCGACGCGCCGCCATCTCTTCCGGCCCGATGTTGCACGCGCCCGCGCGGTATGCGCTCTGGTCGTCGTCGAGCGTCACCGCCATGGCGGTCTCCTGCCGATCCGGGGTGTCCTTGACTATGCTCCGCCTATGACATCACGGATCGCGGGAGGGCGAGTTCGACGCGCCCTGGCCATCGCGTGGCTCGTGGCTCTGGTGTCCCCCCACGTCGTCACCGCGCACGCTGAGCTGGTGCGGGCGAACCCCGAAGACCGCGAGGTCGTCACGGAACCCGTGACCGCCGTCACCGGCAGGTATTCCGAGGGTTTGATCAACGGGAGCCGTCTCGTGATCAAGGACGCGAACGGCGCCACGGTCGGCACGGGGGACATCGATCCCGAGAACGACCGGCGCATCGTCGCCCGGCTCGATGCGGCCTTGACCGACGGCTCGTTCACGGTGGAATCGACGGCGCGTTCCGCCGACGGTCACGTCGAGCGGACCACATGGACGTTCACGGTCGCCGTTCCGGCGACCGCCGGACCAACGCCGACGCCCGACGCATCCGGGACAGCCGGGCCCAGCCCGACCGACGCCCCATCTCCGACGGCAACGCCCGCCGGAAGCCCCTCCCCCACGGTGAGCCCCCGGGACAGCACGTCAAGTGGCGGTGACGTCGTCCTCCCGATCATCGCCGGGCTCGCGATCCTCGCGATCGGTGCCGGGTTCCTGCTGAATCGGAGCCGCGCGCCGCGCCCGTGACCGAGCTGTGAGCCGCTCCCGCTCCGTGGTCGCTGCGCTCACCGGCACCGCGCTCATCGCGCTCGCCGCGCCCGCGCCCGTGCTCGCTCACTCGCTCAACCCCACGTACACGAGCCGACTGCCGCTCGCCGTCTACCTCGCGGGTGCCGCGGCGACGGTCGCGCTGTCGTTCATCTTCGTGCTGGTCCGTGACGTTCGAGCCGAGCGCCCGGACACGTCGGGTGTCGGACGCCTCCCACCCGCCGGGGTCCGCGTCGCCCTTCGCGTCATCGGGCTCGTCGCGTGGCTCTGGATCGTGGCACAGGGCATCGCCGGCGGGTCGAGCGCGGCGGACGTCGTGACGCTCTTCCTATGGGTCTACGCCTGGGTGGGTGTCGCGGCCGTGTCCGCGCTGGTCGGACCGGTCTGGCACTTCCTGGACCCGTTTTCGACGCTCTTCGACATCGGCGCATGGATCGTCCGCCGCGCCGGTATCGCCGCCTGGGATATCGCGGCCTACCCCGAGGGCCTGGGTCGATGGCCCGCGGTGATCGGGTTCGTCGTCGTCGTGTGGCTCGAGCTCGTGCTCCGTGCCGGCCCCGACGTCCTCTTCATCGTCGTGGTCGGTTACACGGCGCTGACCCTCGCGATGATGGCGCAGTACGGGCGCGACACATGGCGCTCGAACGCCGAAGTCTTCACGGTCTGGTTCCGACTGCTCGGCCGGTTGGCACCGTACGCGCTCGTCGACGAAGCCGGACGGGTCCGGCGCAGACCATTCTTCGGCGGCCTGCTCGAACCCGGCTGGTCGCTCGCCGACGTCGTCCTCGTCGCTCTCGGCGTCAGCTCGATCCTGTACGACGGCCTCTCGCAGACGCAGATCTTCTTCGATCTCTTCGGCCTGCCGAGTCTCCTCGGCCAGACCGTCCTGATGCTCGGCTTCCTCGGCATCGTCGTGCTCGCGGCTCTCGGCGTGACGCGCTATGTCGGCGTCGCGGCGACCGGTGCGGGCCTGTTGCCGATCGCACTCGGCTACCTCGTCGCGCACTACTTCACGTACTTCGTCATCGACGGCCAACGGATCGTCGTCGCGATCTCGGACCCGCTCCAGACGGGCGCCGATCTGTTCGGTACCGCGTTCTTCGAACCCGACGGCTCGTGGCTGCCGCCTGGTCTCGTGTGGACGCTCCAGCTCGCGTCCGTCGTAGGCGGCCACATGCTCGGCGCGTGGGCCGGTCACGTCGTCGCCGCGCTCGACGCTCCGCGCGAGCTTGCCGGCCGTCCGCTGACGGTCCGCCAGGTGCCACTCGCGGTCGTGATGGTGGCGCTCACCACGCTCACGCTGTGGTCGCTCGGGCAGGCGATCGTCGTCAACCCCGACGACGGCGGGGCATCAGCGGCGGCGGCCGCTCAGGCCGTGGCGACCAGCCGCGGCTGACCGGGCTCAGGGACCCAGTCGCCGAGCGGTCGGACCGTCGCGACCGCATCCGCGACCGCCGGATCCAGCGCCTCGGCCGCCGCGACCGCGGTCTCGATCGCCGTCAGGCACAGGATCCCTTCCGCCGTGGCCGCGTGGCGGATCTCGGCGGCATCGCGGACGGCACCCGACCGTGGAGTCGGCGTGTTCACGACGAGCCGGACCTCCCCACTCGCGATGAGATCAAGGATCGCGACTTCGCCTGCCTCTGTCGGCTCCTCGCCGAGCTTCGCGACCGGCCGGGCGTCGTACCCGGCCGCGGCAAGCGCCCGCCTCGTGCCGGGCGTCGCGGCCAGCCGGTAGCCGGCCCCCGCGAGACCGGCGGCCAGTCGCGCCAGGGAGGCCTTGTCGCGATCCGCGATCGAGAGCAGCGCCAACGCGCCCTCGTCACCGGGACGGGGTGGGATCAGCGCTGCGCCGCGGAGCGCCTTGGCGAGGGCGACACGCGGGTCCTCGTGGATGCCGATGACCTCGCCCGTCGACTGCATCCCGGGCCCGACCGACGGGTCCACGCCCCGCAGCTTGGCTGTCGAGAAGGCCGGTGCCTTGACAGCCACGAACGGCGGCGGTGGCAGCAGCCCGCCGCGCCACCCGAGCTGCCCGAGCGTGGCACCCAGCGCGATCCGGACCGCGAGCTCGACCATCGGGACGCCGGTCACCTTGGACACGAATGGGACAGTCCGCGACGCGCGCGGATTGACCTCGATCAGGTACACGCCGTCGTCGCGCACGATGAACTGGGCATTCACGAGACCCCGTGCGCCCAACGCGAGGACGATCCGCTCCATCGTCGACACGATCAGATCCTGGTCGCCCTCGCTCACCGTCTGCGGCGGGAAGACGCCGACGCTGTCACCACTATGGACGCCGGCTCGCTCGACGTGCTCGAGCAGCCCGGGGATGAGCACGCTCTCGCCGTCGCTCACCGCGTCGACGTCGACCTCGATGCCCTCGAGGTACCGGTCGATCCGGACGGGCCGGTCCGGATCGACGATCGTGGCGAGCGCCAGCTGCCGTGCCAGGTCCTCGGGCGAGTAGCAGAAGTCGATCGCCAGCCCGCCGATCACGAACGCCGGCCGGACGATGACCGGGTAGCCGATGCGCTCGGCGTGCGTGAGGGCTTCATCGACGCTGTGCGCCATGCCGCCCTCCGGCTGCGGGATCCCGAGCCGATCGAGAAGCGCGGCGAACCGGACCCGCTCCTCGGCCTGATCGATGGCCTCGAGGTCAGACCCGAGCAACGCCACGCCGGCGGCCGCCAGCGGCGCGGCGAGGTTGAGCGGCGTCTGGCCACCGAATGCGACCACCGCCGGCAAGCCGCCCTCCGCGTCGATCACGCTCCGCACGCTCTCCGGATCGAGCGGCTCGAAGTACAGCCGCGACGACGCATCGAAGTCGGTCGAGACAGTCTCCGGGTTCGAGTTGATCATCACGGCCTGCCAGCCGTTGGCGCGGAGCGTGTCCGCGGCCTGGACCGCGCAGTAATCGAACTCGATGCCTTGCCCGATGCGGACCGGACCACTGCCGATCACGAGCGCCGCCGGGCGATCGACCGGAGGGGCTTCGGGCGTCGAGCCCGCGGCCGCGTACGTCGAGTAGAAGTACGGCGTCTCGGCGGCGAACTCGGCCGCGCATGTATCGACCATCGCGTAGCCCGGCACGATCCCCCGAGCGAGCCGCGCGTCGCGGATCGCCTCCGAGGTCGTACCTGCCCGTTCTGCGAGCTCCCGGTCACCGAACCCGGCGCGCTTGGCAGTTGCCAGCAGCTCGGCCGCGTCGTCATCGGTCGGGTCGGCCAGCCGAGCACCCGCGACCCTCACGTCCTGTTCCAGCCCGACATTCCGCCCCATCTCCGCCAGGAACCACGCCGAGATGCCGGTCGCCTCGCCCACGACCGCCTCCGGCACGCCACGGCGCAACAAGCCGAGCAGCCGCCAGAGCCGCGAGTCAGACGGCTCGAGGAACCGCCGCAGGACGACCGGCGCCGCCGAGCGCTGTGCGAACCGGCTGCTCTCGCAGGCCTGCCCCGCCTCGTCGACCCAGTGGATCGGCTCGTCCTCCTCCGGGTCGCCGGCGAACACGCCGGCCAGGTAATCGAACATCGGCGTCCAGGACAGGTCCTCGGCAAGCGGCCCGGCGCCTGCCTGCTCCAGGCCGCGGAGCGCCTTGTTCAGCGCCGAGCCGAACGTCCGATCGATCGCCATGACCTCGCCGGTCGCCTTCATCTGTGACCCCAGCGTTCGGTCGGCCGTCGGGAACTTGTCGAACGGGAAGCGCGGCAACTTGACGACGACGTAATCGAGCGCCGGCTCGAATGCCGCGACGGTCGTGCCGGTCACGACGTTCGGGATCTCCGCAAGCCGTCGGCCTGTCGCGATCTGGGCGGCCACCCGCGCGATCGGATAGCCGGTGGCCTTCGACGCGAGCGCGGACGAGCGGGACACGCGCGGGTTGACCTCGATCACCGCGTATTCGGTCGAGTCGGGCGACAGCGCGAACTGGACGTTGCAACCGCCTTCGACGCCGAGCGCCCGGATGATCGCCAGCGCGGCACTCCGGAGTCGCTGGTGGACGGCATCGGTCAGCGTCTGGACCGGCGCGACGACGATCGAGTCGCCGGTGTGGACGCCCAACGGGTCGACGTTCTCCATCGAGCACACCGCGATGCACGTGTCGTCCGCATCGCGCATCACCTCGTATTCGATCTCCTGCCAGCCGACGAGACACCGCTCGACCATGACCTGGCGGATCGGGCTCGCGCGAAGGCCTGCGCGGATGCGTTCGCGGTACTGCTCCTCGGTCGTGACGATGCCGCCGCCGGTGCCACCCAGTGTGAACGCCGGTCGGACGATGGCCGGGAGACCGATCTCGCGGAGCGCGGTCTCCGTGTCGTCGGTCGTCTCCACGATCCATGAAGGCGCGTACGGCTGGCCGATCCGATCGAGCAGATCGCGGAACGCCTCACGGTCCTCGGCCATCCGGATCGCCTCGAGCGGTGTCCCGAGCAGTCGCACGTCATAGCGCTCGAAGACGCCGGCATCGGCGAGCGCCATCGCCAGGTTCAACGCGGTCTGCCCGCCGAGCCCCGCCAGGATCCCGTCGGGGCGCTCCCGGGCGATGACCGCTTCGACCGCTTCGACCGTCAGCGGCTCGAGGTACACGACGTCGGCGACTTGGGGGTCGGTCATGATCGTGGCCGGGTTGGAGTTCACGAGGATCGTCCGGACACCCTCGCCGCGGAGCGCGCGGCACGCCTGCGTTCCCGCGTAGTCGAACTCGGCGGCCTGGCCGATCACGACGGGCCCGCTACCGAGGATCAGGACCGTCTGTGGCCGCCCGGCCGCGTCGCTCATCAGTCGATCCGCTTCCCGTTGGCGGCCGTGACGAAGCGGTCGAAGACCGCGAGCGCGTCCAGCGGCCCCGGCGCGCCTTCCGGGTGGTACTGGACGGTCTCGATCGCCTTCTCCGAGTGGCGGAGCCCTTCCACCGACCGGTCGTTGAGGTTCACCTGGCTCACACGGAAGCCAGACGACATCGGGAGGGAGTCGCCGACGACCTGGACCTCGTGGTTCTGTGCGGTGACCTGGACCAGCCCGAAGTCGAAGTCCTGGACCGGGTGGTTCGCGCCGTGGTGCCCGAACCGCAGCCGCCGCGTATCAGCGCCCGCGGCACGGCCGACGATCTGATGGCCGAGGCAGATGCCGAGGAGTGGCCGCCCGTCAGCGATGACGGCGCCCGCGAGCGCCACCTGCGACGCCAATCGGGCCGGGTCGCCCGGGCCGGGCGACAGGATCACGCCGTCGATGTCGGACGACAAGACGTCCGATGGCGCCGCGGTATGTGGCAGGACGCGGACGCGTGCACCGCGATGCCGCATCGCCCGGACGATGTTCGACTTGAGCCCGAGGTCGACGATGCCGATCAGCGGGCCGCCGTCCGCGGTGTCGCCGTACTCGGTGATCGCCGGCGGCGACACCTCGCCGACGAAATCCTGGTCCTCCCAGCGGGGCACGCCACGAGCGTCAGCGATCGCGGCGTCGGTGTCCGTCTGGCCCGGTGCGGTGACGATGCCGCGGAGCGAGCCGTTCGCCCGAAGATGTCGGGCGAGCGCGCGGGTGTCGACACCGGCGATGGCCGGGATGCCGTCACCGCGGAGGAGCGCCGCGAGCTGTCGGGCGTCGTCGAGGACGGCTGCTGTCGCATTGGCCACGACCAACGCCCGGAGCCACGGCCGCGTCGACTGGTCGTCGTCGACGAGCCGGCCATAGTTCCCGATGAGCGGGTACGTCATCACCACGACCTGGCCGGCGTACGACGGGTCCGTGCAGACCTCCTGGTAGCCGGTCTGGCTGGTGTTGACGACGAGGTCGCCGCCTGCCGCGAGGGGAGCCCCGAAGGCCACGCCCGGGAAGACGGTCCCGTCCTCCAGCGCCAGCAACGCCGGTCCGAGATCGCCGATCCTCGGATCGACGACCGCGCTCGACCGCGGCAGTGGCGGGGAAATCACTCGACGGCGATCCCTACATGAAAAGACCCACCCGCCGTCTGGGCGTGGTGGGCGTGGGCAGGCGCGGACATCGTTGCCTCCTTCGCCGGCCTCACGGGACCGGTACGCCGGTCTCACAGGGCCGGCCATCCAAGGACGCGGTCAGCGTAGCATCCCGAGCGTCAGGTCGCGGCGCGCTCGGTCGACGACGAGGTCCGTGCGAATGTCTCGAGCAGCATCGCCACGAACGTGCGTTCGTCGGCGTCCAACGCGACGTGGACGTTCGGCTCGCGGCCGCTGCGGAAGTTGGTGTCGACCACGGTCTCGCCCACGGTCAGCTCGCCCGACGTCTCGACATCGACATGGAGATGGTGCGTCGTGATGACGCTGGGGTCGACGAGCGACGCGACGGCCAGCGCGTCGTGCACCGGGGCAGCGTTCGGGCGTTTCATCGGCTGGGTCGTGTCGTAGCCCTGGATCCTGCGCTCGGTGAACGTCGCCGCCGCGTCACCGGCTGGTGTGCCAAGCGCGCGGAGCGCAGCGCAGTCGTCGAGCGAGACCAGCGCCTGGTGGGTGGCATCGAGCGGGACCAGGGTGATCTTTCGGACGCCGCTGTTGATCACGGCGCGGGCCGCCTCAGGGTCGGCCCAGACGTTGAACTCCGCGCGCGGCGTCACGTTCCCGTAGCGGTTCGCGCCGCCCATGATCACGAGCTCCGGGATGCGGTCCTTGAGCCGCGGCTCCTTGAGCAATGCCGTCGCGACGTTGGACAACGGCCCGACGGGGACGAGCACGATCTCCTCCGTCGTGGCGCGGTATGTCTCGATGAGGAACTCGACGGCGCCGGTCGGCTGCTTGATCGACCGCGACGGCGGGATGTCGAGATAGCCGCCGTGGACCGCGCTCGAGCTCTGGATGTCCCCGCGCGGGATCGGGAAGTCGTCGCGTTCGATCGGCTTGGCGACACCCTCGTAGACCGGGACCGGGACGCCGATGTGGTCGAAGACGCGAAGTGAGTTCTCGGTGCAGTAGGCGACCGGGACGTTCCCGTTGACCGTGGTCGCGGCGATGAGCTCGAGGTCCGGGTGGAGCGCCCCGAGCATCAGCGCGACGGCGTCGTCCGTACCGGTGTCGACGTCGAGGATCAGTTTCGTGGGCATCAGCCCGAGTGTACGGAACGTGGAACGGCCGGGCCGCCCTTCCGGTTGGACCCGGCCGTCCGCGTGCAGGGAGGTTCGTCAGTCGCGCCGGATGTTGCCTCGGATCTCACCGGGCCCGTACGTGACGCTGTGGACGTTCGCGTACGTCGCGCCGTTGCGCATCGCGCGGACGAGTTCAGCGAACTCCCCCGCTGCGATCCCGCGATCCGCAGGCCCGATGACATCAGCTGGATCGATGACGCCCGTGACCGTGCCACCGCGACGCGGGCAGGCAGGCTTATCGCCACCGCCACACAAGAACGCCGCGACTCCGCCGACCACGTCGGGTCGAGCGAAGTGGATATGGGCGAACAGGGAGTCCGAGCCGAGATCGCGGTAGCTCAGGCGGTAGCGGATCGTGTTGCCCTTGACCTCCGCGAAGAAGGATCCTCGCGCGGTCGTCGAGATCGACGGCACCTCGAGGTAGCCGTTGAGCGACGCACGGAAGACCTGGTCGGAGTCGCCGACGACCGCAGGTGCCGCCACGACCAGGGCCAGCCCGACGCCGGCGATCAGGAACGTGAGTCTTCGCATCCTCTCCTCCTTCCGTCTCGGGCATGGGCGTCCGAGCTCATGAGGTTCGGTACGGCGGATGTCGGCGTGCGGTTCTCCGTCCCGGACATGGAGCGGCGCCTCGGCCTACCGGGGACAACGAAAAGGAGGCCGAGGCGCCAGAGCGACGACGAAGATCCCCCAATGTCGTCGCGTGCCGAGACCCTAGGCTCTGGGACGACATGTGCCGCTTACGGGGACTGCCGCTCGACATTACGGGGGCATCGCAGCCCGCGCCTAAGTGGTGACAGCTGGCACCACCCTTGGAAACCCAGTCGCGCCTTAGTCGTGCCGGATGACCTTCTCCACCCGCATCCGGATGATCACTCGCTGCTGCCCATCGAACTTGTCGGGGTCGGATCGGTAGCGACGCGCGAGGGACTTGATGGCGTCGAGGGCGGGCTGGAAGGTCGCGTCGAGCTCGACCGTGCCGCGCATCGCGAACCACTCGAGACCATCTTCGAACAGGAGGCTGACCCGCGGGTCCCGCTGCAACTGCCGGTACTTGAGCCGCTCCACCTTGGTGTTCATGAGGATGACGTCGGAGTCACTCGGGTCCAGGTCGAACCACATGACGGACTGACTCGGCGGACCGTCGCCGGTATTGATGGCGAGGACCGGATAGCGCAGCTCGGCGACCAGCCACTCGCGGAGGTCGTCACTGAGGACGGGCTCGATGGTGAGATCCGGGTCGGACAGGGCGATCAACCTCTCCTGGGCTCCGAGTCGCTGACGAATGCCCGGCATCGAACGTGTGCCGTGGGTCTGACGAGATAGTACGTTCGGACGAACCCGTCGTTCACGATCGCGCCGCTGTCGACACTCCAGTGCCCGGGCAACCCAGGGGAAGCGGAGCCATGGAGCGGGCGTGGCGCCGAGAGGGCAGAGAAAGACCCCCGACGAAACCCGTCGGGGGTCGATCGATCTTCGTGAGCGATGGTGAGCCCGGAAGGACTTGAACCTTCAACCCGCTGATTAAGAGTCAGCTGCTCTGCCATTGAGCTACGGGCCCAGGCCCGGGAGGATACCGCAAGAGGCCCGGATCAGAGCTGGATCAGGTTCCCGCCGCTGATGATCTGCCACGCCACCAGGTACCCGACCGTGCCGGACGCCAGCGCCGCGAGGTAGCCGCCGGCACCGAGCCGGGCGTAGGCCGCGACCACGATGGCGACGATCGCCGCGCCGAT
>DATHTG010000398.1:0-8863 GCA_035463515.1 Candidatus Limnocylindrales bacterium | reverse complement strand
CTCATCGGTGGGCTGGAGGGACTGGCCGCCGCGGTCGCAGACGGCTCGATGACCTGGGACCCCGACCTCGAGGATGTCCATCTCAACCTCGAATCGGCACTCGCGGAGCGCATCGGCGCGGTCGCGGGCAAGCTGCAGACGGGCCGGTCGCGCAACGACCAGGTGGCGACCGACCTGCGCCTCTGGTCGCGCCGCGCGATCGACCGTCTCGATGCCGGGCTGGTCGGCTTCGAGACATCGCTGGTCGGGCTCGCCGAGCGAGAGGGCACGGCGATCCTGCCCGGGACGACCCACATCCAGCCCGCCCAGCCGGTGCTGCTGGCTCACCATCTCCTCGCCTACGTCGAGATGGCCGAGCGTGACCGCGGACGGCTGGCGGATGCGCGTCGGCGGCTGAACGTCTCGCCGCTGGGAGCCGGTCCGCTGGCCGGTGCCGGGTTCCCGCTCGATCGCGAGGCGTCCGCCGCCGAGCTCGGCTTCGACGGGGTGACCGCGAATTCCCTCGATGCCGTGAGCGACCGCGACTTCGTCATCGAGGTCGTCGGTGCGATCGCGCTCGGGATGGTCCATCTCAGCCGACTGGCCGAAGAGGTCACGTGGTGGTCGAACCCGCGGTTCGGTTTCGTGCGGGTCAGCGACGCCTTCTCGACCGGGTCGTCGGTCATGCCCAACAAGAAGAACCCGGATCCGGCCGAGCTCGTGCGCGGCCGCGCGGCGCGGGTGATCGGGGCGCAGACCGGGTTGCTGACGCTGCTCAAGGGTCTCCCGCTCGCGTACCAGCGCGACCTCCAGGAGGACAAGGCACCGCTGTTCGACGCGGTCGCCGTCTACGACGCCTCGCTCGGCGTCATGGCCGGGCTGATCGACACGATCACGGTCGATCGCGAGCGGATGCGCGCTGCCGCCGACGAGGGATACACGACCGCGACGGCCGTGGCGGACGCGCTGGTCCGGCGTGGCATCCCGTTCCGTGCCGCCCATCACGTCGTCGGCTCGCTCGTCACCCAGGCCGAGGAGGCCGGTCTCCGGCTCGACGAGGTGCCCGACTCGATGATCGGGCTTGCCCTCGGGACGGCCGGCGACCGGTCCGCGCAGGAGCTCGCCGCCGACGAGACGATCGGCGAGGTCATGCGGGGCGCCGCCTCGGTCGATGGCGCGCTGGCGTCATGCGACGTCATCGGCGGCACGGCGCCGACACGCGTCGCGGAAGCGCTGGCGGCCGCCCGCCGGCGGCTCGGGACGCCCTAGGGCAGGCCGCCCGCGCTCAGATGGCGTCGGTCAGTGACCGACGCAGGTGTCGCCGTGGGCGTCGCTGTTCGTCCCGTCCGGGCAGGTCGTGTTGCCGTACGTCGCGGAGCCTGCCCCGGTCGCACGGCTCCAGTTCGCGCCCGTCAGGTCGGCGTTCGTCAGGTCGACACCGTCGAGCCGGGCGTAGCGCAGGTCCGTTCCGAGGAAGCTCGCCGACCGCAGGTCCGTACCGCGGAAGTCGATGCGATGGAGGTCAGCACCGTCGAACGTCGCGCCGTTGGCGAATCCGTTGCGCCACACGGCGTTGGACAGGTTCGCGTCGGTGAACGGCGCGAAGGACGCCTGGGCGCCGCTCAGGATCGCCCACGACAGGTTCGCCCGGTCCAGTGACGCGTCTTCGAGCGCGGCCCCCGACAGGTCGCTGCCGTGGATGTCGGCGTCAGTGAGGATCGCATCGCACAGCTTCGCGTCCACGAAGAGAGCCCGGTAGAGACGCGAGCCCGCGAGGTTCGTCCGCGGCAGGTCCGGGTCGCACCCACCGTTGGCGCGCGACACGTCCGACCACGACAGGTTGATGCCGTGGAGGTCCAGACCGATGAACGTCGAGTCCGACACGTCGCAGCGGTGGAGATCCGCGCCGGCGGCGAACGTCAACCGTGAGCAGTCGCGATACGTCGTGGACCCGGCGGCACTCGCCGGGATCGCCGCGAAGGTCGCCCACAGCGACCCCACGATGACAAGGACGAGCACGGAGCGGCGCGTGGCACGGCGAAGGCTGGTCATGAGCTCCCCCTGGGTGCGGTGAGGTGTTGTCCCGCACGGAAAGGGTGACTGCTGCTCCCGGGATGCGTCAATGGTCGAGCCGACCATCGACGGCGCAGCCCTGTACCATCCGCGCCAACCATGCTGCGTCCGGAGACCATCCGCCAGGCCCCCAAGGCGATGCTCCACGACCATCTCGACGGGGGGCTCCGTGCGTCGACGATCGTCGACCTGGCGTCCGAATACGGCTACGACGGGTTGCCGACCCGGGATCCCGAGGCGCTCGCAACGCACATCCGTCGCGGCGCGGACCGCAAGTCGCTCGAGCTGTATCTCGAGACCTTCGCCCACACCGTCGGGGTCATGCAGGAGCGGGACGCGATCATCCGTGTCGCGGCCGAGTGTGCCGAGGATCTCGCGGCCGACGGAGTGGCGTATGCGGAGGTCCGCTACGCGCCGGAGCTCTCCACGGAACGTGGACTGTCGCTCGACGAGGTGGTCGCGGCGAACCTCGAGGGTTTCTCGATCGGCGCTCGGAATGCGGAGGGGGCGGGCCACCCGATCGTCATGAAGATGCTCGTGACCGCGATGCGCCAGGCGGCGCGCTCGGTCGAGGTCGCCGAATGCGCAGTCCGCTGGCGCGATGCCGGCGTGGTCGGTTTCGATATCGCCGGCCCGGAGGCTGGGTACCGGCCGACCCGGCACCTCGACGCCTTCGAGTACGTCCGGCGTGAGAACTTCCACATCACGATCCATGCCGGCGAGTCGTTCGGACTGCCGTCGATCTGGGAGGCCCTCCAGTGGTGCGGCGCCGAGCGACTCGGCCATGGCGTGCGGATCGTCGACGACATCACGTTACGCGACGATGGCTCGGTGGAGCTTGGGCGGCTGGCGGCCTTCGTCCGAGACCGGCGCGTGCCGCTCGAGATGTGTCCGACATCGAACGTACACACGGCGGCAGCACCCTCGATCGCGGCGCACCCGATCGACCTGCTCCGCCGACTGCGGTTCCGCGTGACCGTGAACACCGACAACCGGCTGATGAGTGGCGTGACCTTGTCGAGCGAGTTCGCCGCGCTGGACGAGGCGTTCGGGATCGGGCTCGGCGAGATGGAGTGGCTCACGATCAACGCGCTGAAGTCGGCGTTCGCGCCGTTCGACGAACGGCTGCGCCTCATCAATGAGGTCGTGAAGCCGGGCTACGCGCACCTCCGCGCGGGCGAGACGCGCGTCGTGGCGGGGTTGCCGGCCGGCTAACCCGCCGGCAACGCGACGACGAAGCGCGATCCGGCGTAGCCATTCGGTTCGAGGAAGATCCGCCCGCCCATCGCCGTCATCAGCCGTCGCGCGGCGAACAGCCCGATCCCCGAGCCGCGGGACCGGCCCCGCCCCTCCACGCGGACGAACGGCTCGAACACACTCTCCCAGTCCTCGCTCGGGACGCCCGGCCCGTCGTCGGTGACGTAGACCTGGACCTCATCGCCCAGCCGCCAGATACCGATGCTGACGCCCTGCTCGGTCGGGGCGTATTTCGACTCGTTCTCGAGTAATTGCTCGAGCACCTGCCGGAACCGTGCGTCGTCGCCGATCGCCGTCATCGGCCCGTCCGGCCGGACCCAGCGGATCGGGTGTGGGCGGAGCAGCAGCCGGAGTGTGTCGACGACATCGTCGACCGCCGCGACGACGTCGAACGGCGCGCGGGAGAGACCCGTCAGCCCTTCGCCGCGCACCGAGGCCAGGATCGAATCGACGAGCCGATCCAGCCTCGAGAGCTGGTCGTTGGCCGCCTCGCGCCAATCGCCTGCGTCGTCGGTGCGGGCGGCTTCCGCCAGCAGGTCGACGTAGACGCGGACGATCGACAGCGGCGTCCGCAGCTCATGCGTCACGACGCTGAGGAGCTCGCTCCGCGCCGCGTCGAGGGCGGTCAGCTGGGCGAGTCGCGCCTCGACCTCGGCGGTCAGGCGCCCCTTCTCGACGATGCCCGCCAGGAGCGCAGCGATCGTCTGGAGCAGGTCGACCTCGGCGGGTTCGAAGCGGCGCACGGCGTGCGTCTGGACGTTCAGCACGCCGACCACCTCGTCGTGCCATACGAGCGGCACCGACAGCATCCCGGCCAGTCCTTCGATGTCGAAGCCGCGCACCCAGGCGAACCGGCCGTCCTTGTTGACATCGTCCACCGCGATCGGCGTCCGTGTCGCGGCGACCCGCCCGGTGATGCCTTCGCCCCAAGCCAGGCTGACCGAGCCGACTTGCGACCGGTCCAGGCCGTTCGTCGCCGCGAGCGTCAGTCGCGTCTTCTCGTGGTCGGCCAGATAGAACGAACAGACCTCCACGCCCATCGCGGCCGTCGTGCCATCCACGATCGAGCGCATGAGCTCGTCCCAGTCGCGCGCCTGCGTCGCGAGGTGCGCGATCTCGTGGAGGAACGCGAGCTCGCGGACGTTGTCCCGGATCGCCCCTCGTTCCGTCGTCATGACGCGATGATGGGCCACGAGCGCCAGCGGGTCGGTCAGACGGCGGCGGGCTCCGGATCGGTGACGTTCGTCGGCAGGGACTCCAGCAACGGCTCGGTCCACGACCAGGCCGCGCCATAGCGCGCGCCGACCGCACCGTGGCGCGCGGCCTCGACCCGCAGCGGCAGGCCGAAGATCTCGATGAACCCGACGGCACTCGCGTGGTCGAACGCATCACCCTCGTCGTACGTGGCGAGGCTCTTGTCGTACAGCGACAGCGGTGACTTCCGTCCGACGACGATCGCCGACCCATGGTCGAGCCGCATCCGGACTTCGCCCGACACGACGCGCTGCGACGAGGCCACGTAACCGCGCAGGTCGCGCGACAACGCGCTGAACCACAGCCCGTCGTAGATGAGGCGTGCCAGCTCGTCGGCCACGAATCGGTTGAACCGCAGGGTGTCGCGGGTGAGCGTCAATCCCTCCAACGCGCGGTGTGCCGTGTGCAGGATCGTCGCGGCCGGCGCCTCGTAGATCTCGCGGCTCTTGATGCCGACCAGCCGGTCCTCGACGTGGTCGATCCGACCGACGCCGTGCTGGCCACCCACGTCGTGCAGGCGCTGGACGAGGTCCACCGGCCCGAGCCGCTCCCCGTCGATCGCGACGGGGACGCCGCCTTCGAAGTCGATCGTGAGGTCGATCGGGGCGGGTGCCGCGGACGGCTCGACCGTCCAGTCATATGCGTCGGCAGGCGGAGTGACCCAGGGATCCTCGAGGACCCCTGTCTCGCACGAACGGCCCCACAGGTTCACGTCGATCGAATATGGCGACGCCTTCGTGACGGGGATCTCGATGCCGCGCTCGTTGGCGAAGTCGATCTCCTGATCGCGTGTCAGTCCCATGCCCACCCGCATCGGCGCGACGACCTCGAGCCCGGGATCGAGGGCGTGCGTCGCGACGTCGAACCGCACCTGGTCGTTGCCCTTGCCGGTGCAGCCATGGGCGACCGCATCTGCACCCTCGCGCCGCGCGACCTCGACCAGGAGCTGCGCGATCAGCGGTCGCGCGAGCGCCGTCGCCAGCGGATACGCGCCCTGGTACATCGCGTTGGCCTGGAGATGGGGCCAGACGTAGTCGGTGATGAAGCGCTCGCGGGCATCGATCACGTAGGCCCGGGACGCGCCGGCCGACATCGCGCGACGCTCGACGCCGTCCCGCAGCGAGCCCCCGCCGAGATCGACGGTGAGCGTGACGACCTCGGCATCGAATTGTTCCTTGAGCCAGGCGACCGCGACGGATGTATCGAGTCCGCCGGAATAGGCGAGGACGACCTTCTTCATACGGGTGCGGGTACCTCCGCGATGGAACGCTGGATGGCCTCGAAGCGCGAGCGCCAGCGCTCGAGACGGGCTTCGTCGGCGAACAGGACCAGGAGGGTATTGTCGCCCGCCAGGGTTCCCTCCTGGTCCTGCAGGGAGGACTCGTCGATCGCCTGGGCGACGACGCTCGCCGTGCCGGGCGTGCCGGTCAGGACGAGGATGAGGCCACTTCGCCCGAGCGTGACGGGGACATCCGCGAGGATCCTGCGGAGTCGGTCATCGGACGCCGTCGCGTTCACACCGGGCAGCGGCGACGGCGACCGGGGCGCGACGTCTTCGGGCGAGACATACACATGGCCGTCGGCACGGGGCGCCTTGAGCAGGCCGAGCTCCGTGATGTCGCGGCTGACGGTGGCCTGCGTGACGTCGAAGCCCTGCGCCGTCAACGCATCGACCAGCTCGCGTTGGCTGCCGATCGGGCGTGACGCGATCAGCTGGCGGATGGCGCGCTGGCGGAGCCGCTTGAGCTCCTGCCCGTTGATCCGGCCGTTCATGCTGCGCCGACCGCCTGGCGCGTCGCGGTGATCCGTGTCCCGAAGCTCGGGTCGGTGAGGGCGCGCTCCAGGGCGTTCTCGGCGGCCGAGTCGGCGATGATCGCCTCGGACCCCTCCCAGCCCAGCGCCGACAGCGCTGCACGGATCTTGGGGACCATCCCGCCCGCGATGACGCCGCCATCGATGAGGTGCTCGGCCTCCGCCACGGTCAGCGTGTCGAGCTTCTCGCCGTCGGCATCGCGGACGCCGTCGACGTCCGTCAGCAGGACGAGCTGACGCGCACCGAGCCCGGCGGCGATGCCGGCCGCTGCATCGTCGGCGTTGACGTTGCACACGATCCCGTCCGCGTCTCGGGCGAGTGGTGCGACGACGGGAACCTGCCCCGAGACGAGGATCGCGTCGAGCAGATCCCGGCGGAGACCGGTCGCCCTCGCGACGAGCCCGAGGTGGGGGATCCGCTCGGCGATGAGAAGTCCGCCATCGACCCCGCTGAGGCCGACGGCATCGACGCCGAGGTCGCGCAGGCCGGCGACCAGCTCGCTGTTCACCACACCGCGCAGGACCGCGGCGGCGACCTCGAGCGACTGCTGGTCGGTGACGCGAAGACCACCCTCGAACGTGGACGGGACGCCCAGCCGCTCGAGCCACTCGGTGATGCGCTTCCCACCGCCGTGGACGAGGACGACGGGCCGTCGCCGAGCGACCGCCGCCACGTCGGCGAGCACATGCGACTGCTCCGCGATCGTCGTCCCACCCAGCTTCACGACGAGGATCTCGGACATCAGGTCGTGTACTCGCTGTTCTCGATGACGTATTCCTGGGTGAGGTCGCAACCGAAGGCTTCGCCGACGCCGTCGCCCAGCCCGAGGTCGAGCTCGATCAGCAGTTCGGGGGCGTCCATGGCGGCACGCGCAGCTTCCCGGTCGAACTCCAGTGGGCCGCCCTGCGACCCGTCGAAGACGAGATGGCCCGCGATGGAGATGCGGAGTCGGCCCGGGTCGAGCGCTGCTGGCTGCGATGCCCGCCGTGACGCGTCATCAGCCGAGAGCCCGGCGGCCTCGAGGATCGCCGCCGAAGCCGTGACGGCGTTCCCGGCCGCTCCCGCGATCCGACCCCAGTTCGGGTCCTTCCCGTGGGCAGCGGCCTTCACGAGGCTGCTCGAGACGACGGCTCGCGCGACGGCCCGCGCGTCGGCGTCGTCGGCCGCGCCGGTCACGGCGGCCGTGATCAGGATCGTCGCGCCCTCGCCGTCGGCCGCCTGCTGTCGCGCCAGATCGCGGGCGACCGCCTCGAGTGCGGCCCCGAATGCCAGCGCGGCCGGACTACCGGACGTGAGAGGCGCGGCGCCGGAGGCGCCCGAGGCCAGGACGAAGACGGTGTCGTTGGTGCTCGTATCGCCGTCGACCGACAGCTGGTCCCACGTCCGTGCCGCGGCCGGCCGCAGCAGCTTCCAGAGCACGTCCGGCGGCGCCGCCGCGTCGGTCAGGACGACGGACAGCATCGTCGCCATGTTCGGGTGGATCATCCCGACGCCCTTGGCGATGCCCGTGATGGTGACCGTGACGGGCTCGCCTGCGGTGTCCGGAAGGACCAGCGACGTCGTCGCGATCTTGGCCACCGAGTCCGTCGTGCGGAGGGCTTCGGCGACGGCCTCCAGGCCCGCGTCATCGTCTGCGAGGTTCGGCGCGAGCGAGGCGATGCCGCGCGCCACGACGTCGAGCGGCAGCCTCGTGCCGATGATGCCGGTCGACAGATGGAGGACCCGCGTCTGGTCGATGCCGAGATCGGTCGACACGAACGCGCCGACTTGTGCCTGATCCGCGTCGCCGGCCACGCCGGTCGCCGCGTTGGCGCACCCGCTCGTCGAGACGACCGCGGATGCGTAACCGAATCCGCCGTGCGGATCCTCGGACGTGGCCGCGAGATTGGCCCGGGACAGCCGCACGGGCGCGGCCGCGAATGCGTTCGGGGTGAACACGGCGGCCGCCGATGCGCCATCGGGCGCGACGATGAGGCCGAGGTCCGGTCGGCCCGACGCCTTGATGCCAGCAGTAGCGCCGGCCGCCCGGAAGCCACCGGGCAGGACGGCTCGCCGCTCGACCGCGGGCCGGGAGGGCGATGACAGCGTCGAGATGGCCATCTACGGCGCCAGCGGGAGCTGCTCCAGGCCGGCCGTCTCGGGCAGGCCATGGACGATGTTGAATGCCTGGATCGCCTGGCCGGCTGCGCCCTTGACGAGGTTGTCCTCGACCGCGATCGCGATGATCCGGCCCGACCGGTCGTCGACATGGACGTGGACGTGGACGAAGTTGCTCCCCGTCGTGTGCTTCGTGGCGGGTGGCGTGGCGACGACCCGCACGAACGGCTCGTCCGCATACGCCGCGGCGTACAGCCGATCGACCTCCCCTGGGGTCACGGGACGGGTCGGCCGGACGTGGTTGGTCGACAGGATGCCGCGCACCATCGGGATCAGGTGGGGGAGGAAATCGACAGCGATCGCGCCGGGATTGGCATCCGGCTCCAAGCC
>DATHTG010000397.1:0-7059 GCA_035463515.1 Candidatus Limnocylindrales bacterium | reverse complement strand
GGCCCGTCGGCGTCTCGTGACGCCGCGCGCCACACGATGACCTTCCCCACCCAGAGGTACGTGATGGACGTCGACGCGCGCGCTCGAACCGGCCGACTCGCCGGCACTCTCGGGATCCTGATCCTCATCGTCGGCACGCTGGCGGCGTGTACGGGCGGTGGGACCGCGGTGTCGCCGAGCGCCGCCTCCGAGAGCCCGAGCGCGGCCGCAAGCGAGTCACCGAGCGCATCGGCGTCAGCGTCCGCGTCGGCGTCCGCATCCGCCTCCACGGGCACGTTGCAGGAGCTGGCCATCGAGGCGGCTGACTACACGTTCGGTGCCCCCTCGTCGATCGCCGCGGGGCCGACCCACATCGTCGTCAACAACGTCGGCAAGGAGGATCACCAGGCGCAGGTCGCCAAGATCGCCGACGACAAGACGTTCGAGGACCTGACGGCTGCCCTGGGCGCCCAGGACATCCCGGCCGCGCTCGGCATGCTCGATCTCGTGGGCGGGCCGACCGGTGTCACGCCGGGCGCGACCGTGTCCACCTCGGCGAACCTCGAGCCCGGCCAGTACGTCTTCCTGTGCTTCGTCGAGTCGCCCGATGGCGTGCCGCATCTCGCGAAGGGGATGATCGCCCAGCTCGAGGTCACCGGAACCGCAAGCGCCGATGCGTTGCCCGCCGGTGACGGTGAGCTCGCGCTGCAGGACTTCGCGTTCGTCGGCTCCACGACACTCACGGCGGGGCAGCACACGCTGACCGTGACGAACAAGGGTCCGCAGGTCCACGAGGCGACGGTCGTCAAGCTCAACGAGGGCGTTACCGTCGATCAGCTCCGCCAGGCGTTCACGTCGACCGAAGCGCCGAGCGGACCGCCGCCCGTGACCGGTGCTGGCGGCGTGGCGGGCATCTCGGCCGGGACGACGGTCTCGATGGACCTCGACCTGCAGCCTGGGAACTACGCGTACGTCTGCTTCGTTCCTGACACCGCGACCGGGAAGCCCCACGCGGCGCTCGGCATGATCGGGGAATTGACGGTCCAGTAGTGAGGGGCCCGGCACGCGACGGGTCAACGTAAGCTCTCGTCGCACTCACGCGCGGCGGGCGGCGCGCTCCTCCAGGTAGCGTCGCTCGGGCAGGCTCGTCGTGCGCTGGGCGGCCCCGCCGAAGGCGCATCCGTGCTTGGCGGAGTGCGTCGACCACCGGACGACGAGGCGCAGGCATCGTCGATCCCGTGGACGAGGTCGCCGTTTCGCGAGACACTTCGGGTGATGCTTCGATTTCGAACCATCGCCGTCGTCGCTCTCGCCGTCGCGGCGTGCAGCCCTGCGACATCCTCGAGCGCTCCGACATCCACGAGCGCTCCGTCGAACTCGGCGACTGCGCCCTCGGCGAGCGCCTCGGATTCGGCCACCGCGTCGAGCGGTGAGCTCCGGTTCGACGTCAAGGAGTTCCCCGTCCCGTCCGGCTCCCATCCCCATGACGTCGCACCCGCCGCCGATGGCGGCGTCTGGTATACGGGGCAACACGTCGGCACGCTCGGTCACCTCGACCCGTCGAGCGGCGAGATCCGCCAGGTCGAGCTCGGAACCGGTTCGGCGCCGCACGGCGTGATCGTCGGGCCGGACGGGGCGCCATGGATCACGGATGGCGGCCTGAACGCCATCGTCCGCGTCGATCCGGAGACCGACGAGGTCGCGACCTACCCGCTTCCGGCGGACCGGCCGAGCGCCAATCTCAACACGGCTGCCTTCGACGGCGACGGCATCCTCTGGTTCACCGGCCAGTCGGGGGTCTACGGGCGCGTCGATCCGGCGAGCGGCGAGGTCGAGGTCTTCGATGACCCCGACGGACGAGGGCCGTACGGGATCGACGCGACCCCGGCCGGCCAGATCTGGTACGCCTCGCTGGCGGGAAGCCACATCGCCGAGATCGACACGACACGTGGATCGGCGAGGATCGTCGAGCCGCCGACCGCGGGCCAGGGCGCGCGGCGCGTCTGGTCTGACTCGAAGGGGCGCCTCTGGGTGGCCGAGTGGAACGCCGGTCAGGTCGGGCTCCACGACCCCGCCACCGGGCAGTGGCAGGAATGGAAGCTCCCCGGGTCGAACCCGCAGGCGTACGCGGTCTATGTCGACGAGCGTGACATCGTGTGGCTCACCGACTTCGGCGCCAACGCGATCGTACGGTTCGATCCGGCGAATGAGCGCTTTGACCCGATCCCGCTACCCAGCGAGGCTGCCGCCGTGCGGCAGCTGCTTGGTCGGCCCGGTGAGCTGTGGGGCGCCGGATCCGCGGTCGACAAACTCGTCCTCGTCACGGAGCGCTGAGCGGCCGTCCAACGGCCGTTGATGTTCACGCAACGCCCGCGTCCCTACCATCGGAGGGTTACCGAGGAGGTATCGCATGCTGCCCACCACGAATGCCTACTCGAGCTTCGCGGCCAAGGACATCGGCGCGGAGAAGCGGTTCTATGCCGATACGCTCGGCTTCGACGTGAACGAGCTCTACGACGGCCAGCTGCTGGAGTTGCGCCTTGCGAACGAGAAGCGCGTGCTGGTCTATGTCAAGGAGGACTTCACGCCGGCCACGTACACCGTGCTGAACTTCCCCGTGCCCGACGTGGACGCCGCGGTCGACGAGCTGACCCGGAGGGGTGTGGAGATGGCGCGCTTCGGCGGCTTCGACCAGGACGACAAGGGCATCGCCCGACCAGGTCCTGAAGGCGGGCCGACGATCGCCTGGTTCCGAGATCCGGCCGGCAACATCCTCGCCGTCCATAGCGACGACCCGCCTCCGTCCTGATCGCCGCTCGTTCGGCGCGTAGGCTTCGAGGATGTCCCACCCATCCTCGACCTACCCACCCGCCCGGTACGACGGAGAGCCGGGGCTCGTCAACGCACGGCTTCGTCGGTCCGAGACCGAGCCGGAAGTCCGGTATCGAAACGGCGGCACGGCGGATTACCTCGCCACTGGCGAGTCGACCAACGGGCAGTTCGGGCTGTACCGCTGGAACATGTCACCGACCCGCAGCGGGCCCGATCCGCACTTCCACCGGACCATCTCCGAGTCGTTCTTCGTGATCTCGGGATCGATCAAGCTGTTCGATGGCCGGGAATGGATCGACGCGCGCCCGGGCGACTTCCTATTCGTGCCCGAAGGCGGCATCCACGGGTTCCGGAACGAATCGGGCGAGGACGCGTCCATGCTGATCCTGTTCGCGCCGGGCGCCCCTCGCGAGGACTACTTCGAGACGCTTGCGCGGGTGTCGATGGGCGAGTCCATGACCGACGACGAGCGCGCCGCGTTCATGCTCCGCCACGACACCTTCTGGGTCTGACGCCGCGCCTCGGACGAGGATCCGACCCGAGGGTCGTGATCAGGCGGACGCCGACCGCCACTGCCTCGTCGTCGGTGAGCGCCTGACCGATCGCAAGCGAGCGCCAGGTCCGGAAGTCGAGCACGTGACATGCGGCGGCGAGCAGCACGCGGTGATCGGCATCCGTGGGTTGGGCGTCACCGACGAGCATCCGGCCGAGCCGCCGGTTCTCGTCGCGCATCCGGGTCTGCGACGAGCCCGGCATCGTGCTGATGTCGCGGTAGATCGGGAACAACTCCTCCGCGTGATCGCGGTACCAGGCGTAGAGCCGGGTCAGCGCGGTCTGCACGCGCTCGTCGAGGTGCGGGATCGCGGCCCACAGTGCCGCGTCGGGCGGTGGGTTTTCCGCACGCCAGTGGGCGCGACACGCTTCGAACAGCACATCGAGATCGGCGAAATGGCGATACACCGTCAGGCGCGTGACGCCAGCCTCGCTGGCGATGGCGGCGACGGTCGTGTTCGACGGTCCGATGGTCGTATGCAGCCGGGCGGCCGCCGCCGTGATCCGCGTGCGCGTCCCGGTCACGTCCTCCGCACGCTTGCGCATCCGGTACGGCCGAGATTTCAGTGAACTCATGCGTATATCCGATATTGACATAGTGGTTCTGCGCACTTCACTATACACGCCTGTTCACTCAAATCGCGTTCGAGCAGGAGGCGGGGATGGCGATCCAGCAGCGGCAGGCGGGAGCCCAGCTCAAGGTCATCCGGCCCGGGGAGGGCCGAACGGGCGGGCTCGCGCCCGGCGTCGGTGTCGCGTTCAAGATCGACGGTGAAGACACCGGCGGCGCGTTGTCGATCGTGGAGCACCCGTTCGCCGTCGGCGCGTTGGTCCCGCCACATATCCACACGCTGGAAGACGAGTTCTCGATCGTCATCGAAGGCGAGATCGGCTTCCGGTCGGAAGACCAGGAAGTCGTGCTTGGCGCCGGCGGCTACATCATCAAGCCACGCGGCCAGGTCCATGCGATGTGGAACGCCGGGTCGACGCCCGCGCGCATGATCGAAGTGATCTCACCGGCGGGCTTCGAGGGCTTCTTCCGGGAGCTCGTCGCCATGACGGACATCGGACGGCCCGCTCCCGCCGACGTGGGGGCGCTCGGGGACCGGTACGGGCTTCCGTTCGCGCAGCCCGATTGGCTACCGGATGTCATCGAGCGATACAAGCTGACCCCGCCGGCGCGCTGACGCCCGACTACCATCGGGGCGATGGCTGAGATCGTTCCCTTCGAGGAGCTCGAGCCGAGCGACCACTCGCACGAGTTCGTGGGGGCGGACCACGGCGACGTCCCGTTCTGCGTCATCCTCGTCCACTCACGGCCGGGGGTCGGGCCCAAGCTCCACCGACACCCGTATGCCGAGGTGTTCATCCTCGAGTCGGGGCGCGCGAGGTTCCAGATCGGCGGCGAATCGATGGAGGTCGGGGCCGGGCACGTCGTTGTCAGCCCGCCCGGTGAGGCCCACGGCTTCGTGAACAGTGGGGACGGGGAGCTGCGGCTGACCGCGATCCACGCCGCGGGCCGATTCGACACCGAATGGCTGGCCGGCGACGACCCGACCTGGAGGTCGAAGGGGCGACCGTAGGTCGTGGCGTGTCGTGCCGATCGGCACCGCCGATCCCGCTGGCAGCGGAAGGATCGGGTCATCGAGTGCCATACCCCGGCAAAGGCCTGGCGCGGACCGAGCGTGGATCCCGGAAAGTAGTCACTTGCATCTCGCAAGCGACCGGCGTATGTTGTTGAGCATGCAACAAGTCAGCCAAGCGCGTAGCCCGCGCACCGACCGCTCGCCAGCCGAAGCCGAGGCCATCCGCCGACTCCTCGACCGCGGCGGGCTCGTCGATATCACCACCACCGGCCGACATTCCGGCGAGCCGCGACGGATCGAGATCGTGTTCCACAACATCGACGGCCGGTTGATCATCACCGGACGCGCAAGCCGTCGGACCCGTGCGTGGATCCACAATCTCGCCGCTGATCCGCGCATGACGTTGCACGTGAAGGGTCCGCTCAGGGCTGACCTACCCGCGCATGCCCGGGTGATCACCGACGCCCAGGACCGTCGTGCGATCGCGGACTGGGTGAGCACGAATGCCTGGCCCGGGACGGATCCCGAGTCGATGGCCGCCTACTCGCCGATGATCGAGGTCACGCTCGACGAACCCGTGTGACCGCGTGGCGAGAAGCCGCCGATCGCGGTCGAGCACCGTCGTCGGTCCGGTGAGGGGATGAGTCTCTAACCAGACCCATCCCGAGCTCCGCTAGTCGTCGCTTGGCGACCCCGGGTAGCATGGTCGGTCCGAGGTCGATGACCATGGGCCGAACCAACCGATCCGTGAACGCAGCCACATGACCGGCGACGCACGTTTCTGTCCGCAATGCGGGTCACAGCGCGCCGGGTTCTTCCGATTCTGTTGGAAGTGCGGCTTCGACTACGACGAGTTCCTGCCGCCCGAGGCGCGCCGCGCCGCCGATCCGAAGCAACCCGCCCCGACGAAGTCCACCCTCGCTCGCCCCGGGGTCATCAAGCCCAAGGCGCCACCCACGCCAGCCCCGGCTCCCGCAGCGGCCGCGCCGACGCCGGCTCCGGCAGCGCCGGTGCCGGCTCCGGCCGCCGGGCCGCAGGCACCAGTCGGGACGCCGCCCGCTCCGGCGATACCGGCCGCAGCGACGACGCCATCGTCCGCCAAGCCAGCGCCGACCGAGAAGTCGCCAGTCGCCGTCCCGGTCCGCCGGCCGGTACCCCGGGTCGTCGAGCCGGCGGCGCGGCCCACGACGCCGGCCGCGGCGGTCGCGACAGCGCCGCCACTGACGACTCCGCTGGCGACGCCACGCCAGCCGGCCGTTTGGCCACCGCCCGGCGCGATGCCGGCCGAGGACCTCGAGCCGCAGGCGCCGGTCGCGACTCCGGCCCCACGCGTCAGCACGAACGGGCTCGGGCGCCGCGCCGTCGCCACGGTACCGGTGGCATCACCGGCGATCACGGCAGTCCCGGCGACGCGTGTCCGACCGACGCGACCCTCGACGCGTCGACGTCCCGACCTCACGCTCACCCGGATCGCGATCGTCGTCCTCGCGGCGCTGCTCGCCTTCAGCGCGGTGTCGAACTTCGTCCGCTCCAACTCAGCGACTTCGCGGTCGGTCGCTCCGACGATCGGCCTCGAGACGCCGATCACGGCGGAATCGCCTGGCGCTGCCGTCGAATCGCCCGACATCGCCATCTCGACCTTCGGGCCGGCGGGAGAGACGACGTTCGCGACCGTGACGAAGGTCGTCGACGGCGACACGATCAAGGTCGATATCGACGGCACCGAGTATTCGGTGCGGTACATCGGCATCGACTCGCCGGAACCGGACGCCACCGACCCGGACATCAAGCGCCTCGCGGATGCGGCCACGGCGACCAACGCGAGCCTGGTCGAGGGTCAAGAGGTCTACCTCGAGCGCGAGGTGTCCGACATGGATCGGTTCGGCAGGCTCCTCCGCGACGTCTGGCTGGTCGATAGTGGCGGCAGCCAGGTCCTGATCAGCATCGAGCTCGTGCGAGCCGGGTACGCCCAGATCTCGACGTTCCCTCCCGATGTCCGCTACCTGTCGCAACTCACCGAGGCCCAGACGATGGCCCAGGACGATCGCGTCGGGTTGTGGGGGCTCGATTCGCCACCGGCACCCGCCGATGAAACGCCGGCCGCCGAGGC
>DATHTG010000396.1:0-2945 GCA_035463515.1 Candidatus Limnocylindrales bacterium | reverse complement strand
GATCCGTTCGACGGTGCGATCGCGAACGGTCGTTCCCATCCGGTCGCGCATGTAGTAGTCGTTGAGCGGGGAGAAGAGCGACATCCTGTCGATATAGCAGGCATTCGTTCGCACGAGTACCGTGTAGAGGCGATGGAACTCACGAATGAAGGAACTTGTCCACGCGTCGACTTCCGCCTCGTCGCCCTGCAGGGAGCTCCCACTTTCGTACTGGCGAATGTGATCGAACTCATGATTGAGGGTCACCCGCGTCGCAAAGAAGTCATCGGCCTCCAGTGCGAGCCTGCTGAAAACGATGTAGTTGCGGTTCCCGTGGTGGAGCGTGTAGCCGGCGTTAGCGGACAGTGAGCGTGAATCCGTCCCGCTCGAGCGCTTCCGATCCAGGTTGTCGTCGTAGTTGATTCGCCGCGAGGATTGGCTGAACTCGACGAGATGTGACGGATCCGGTGACCGATCGCCGGCGCTCTCGGCTGTCCGATCGATAACAGGAATCCCGAGCGCCTCGGCGATCAAAGCCGCACGCTCCGCGGATGTTGCCGCGGCGGTCACGCGACTTGCCCAATCAGCTGGCACGCCGGTCGCCGCCGGACCGACACGGGTCTGACGCTGAATGAGAGGGGCCGCCAGCGCAGCGGTACCTGCACGGGCGCTCCCAGGGCCCTGATGCTCGAGCGCGTCATCGCGATTTCCGACTAGCCCGTTCACACCGGGGGCACGCGCCTGCTGGACGACGTGAACCAGCTCGTGACGAAGAAGGGCGCGGCCGGCCGCGACCGCGGGATTAAACTCCGAGGCGCCGAAGACGACATGGTTCCCGACCGTGAACGCCCGCGCCTCCAACGTTGCAGCCGCGTCGGCCGCAGCCGGATCGGAATGGATGCGAAGAGTGGCGAAATCGTGACCCAGTTCTGACTGTAACGGGCCGCGCACGGACGTCGGGAGCGGGTCGCCCGGCTGTCCCAGGACGCGGCTCAGCGCGGGCGACACGTTCCGGGTCGTCGCTAGACGATGCTGGAAAGCGCCAGGCGCGATGCGGGGCCCAGGAATCATGCGTACGTGCTGCGGAGTCCCGCCACAACCGCGCCCCCCGCTTCCTTGCCGATCGCAGCCCCACCCGTCTCGCCGACTCGAACGTCCGCGGTCGGCAGGTGTCCGATCGTCACCGTCGTCCGAGGAAGCTCCAAGAGACCTTCGGCCAACTCCCGTTGAATGGTTGTCGCCAAGGCGTCTGCCGCGGTCAACGCATCGCTCGCCGAGAAACCAAGGAGCACCAGCCGATCGATTCGGATTCGGATCATGCTCACGTCCGGTGGTCTCCGCGATCGCCGGGTGAGCCGGCCCTCCCGACGCCCGGTCACGCCCACTCCGCCACCTCCGCGTCGGTGAGTGTCCGTTCGAGCTTCGCGTACTCGGTCCGGGTCGCCCGCAGCACCTCGGCCATCCCGATGGGCCGGCCCGCGTCGGCGGCGAGGAACGCCGCGTTCAGGGCGATGTTCCTGATGTTCCCGCCGGGCACGTTGAGGCGGGCCAGCCGATCCGGGTCGATCCCCTCGGTCGGCGCGGAGGGCGGGAATGCACGGCGCCAGATGTCGGCCCGGGCGGCCGGGTCCGGGAACGGGAAGTGCACGGTGAACCGGATCCGTCGAAGGAAGGCCGCGTCGATGCCTTCCTTGAGGTTCGTCGTCAGGATCGCCAGGCCACGGTAGGCCTCCATCCGTTGGAGCAGGTAGCCCACCTCGATGTTCGCGTAGCGGTCGTGGCTGTCCTTCACCTCGCTGCGCTTGCCGAACAGAGCGTCGGCCTCGTCGAACAGGAGGATCGCGCCGCCGTCCTCGGCCGCGTCGAAGACCCGCCGCAGGTTCTTCTCGGTCTCGCCGATGTACTTGTTCACCACCTGGCTCAGGTCGATCCGGTAGAGGTCGAGGCGGAGCTCGTTCGCGAGCACCTCCGCCGCGAGCGTCTTGCCGGTCCCGCTGGCCCCGACGAAGAGGGCGGCGATCCCGAGCCCTCGCGCGCTCGTCGCGCCGAAGCCCCACCGGTCGTAGACGAGGGCCCGGTGGCGGACCTGCATCGCGAGCTCACGGAGCGCATGGAGGTTCCCCTCGGGCAGGACGAGGTCGGCCCATCCGGCATTCGCCTTGACGCGCTGCGCGAGGTCGTCCATCCGCGGCCGTGCCTGGGCCCGGCAGGCATCCCACAGCGCATCGGCGATCGCCGACGGGTCGTCGATACGCGCGACCTGGGTCAGCGCGTCGACTGTCGCCTCGCGAATGCCGCGAATGCCGAGGTCGAACTGCGATGCGAGCCGGTCGCCCTGGCCATTGAGGCGTTCGGGACCGATGAGCGAGCGCCAGACCGCGAGCTGCTCGGAGGGGGTGGGCTTATCGACGTCGATCGCCAGCATCGATCGGCCGCGGGTCGGCCGGCGCTCCCGGACCAGGAGCATGACCGCGGACGACAGGCCTTCGACCAGCTGGGATACTGCTGCATCGCGGGGCGCGTCATGTCCGTCGAAGTCGTCGCAATCGACGACGATGATCGTCCCGGCGAGGGCGGCCTCGCGCTCACACAGGCGGATCAACGCCTCGAGCTCGCGGGGATCGACCGGCAACGATTCCGCACGGATCGTGGCGAGCCGCAGCCCGAGCAAGTGCGCTGCGACCTCAGCCACGAGGCGCTTGCTCGGTCCGTGCGGGCCGCACAGCTCGACGATGGATGGCGGACCATTCGCCGGTCGATCGCTCCAGGTGCGGGCGATGCGCTGAGCCAGGTGCTCGTGCGTCGGCACGACGTCCAGCTCGCCCGGCCGGGGCAGGACCGGCTCGAGATAGCCGGCCAGGCGGTCATCGGTGGCGTCGACGCCGACCAGGTAGTGGAGCACCCGCTCGTCGATCCGCAGCGGGCTCGTCGTGAGCGATCCGGGGCCCGGCTCGACGAGCCGCCAC
>DATHTG010000395.1:0-2534 GCA_035463515.1 Candidatus Limnocylindrales bacterium | reverse complement strand
TCCCGACGCGCGGCGCCCGCGCTGGCATCGGGACGACCCCACACGTGGACCGACACTCGCATGGGGGCGGGGTCGCGTCCCACCTCCTCACAGCGCGAGGCGATCACCGGCATCGCCTGCTCGACCTCCTCCGGCATCAATGCGTCGAGGTTCAGCTCATCTGCGAACCGCGCCGCCAGGCGCCATGTGACCTTCGGGCCGTTCCCGCCGATCAGCACTGGGATCCGCCCCCCGGCTGACGTCGGTTCGTGGATCGCGTCGACGACCGACGCGTGCCGCCCGGACCAGGTCGCGTGGCCAGGCTCCAGCATCCGGCTGATGACCTCGAGATGGTCCGCGAGGATCCCGAGACGCTCGGGAGCGTCCGGGAACCCGTAGCCGTATGCACGCCATTCATCTTCCTTCCAGCCCGCGCCCAGGCCGAGCTCGGCGCGTCCTCCTGAGATCACGTCAAGCGTCGAGATCATCTTTGCGGTCAGGCCGGCCGGTCGATATGCCGCAGCGAGCACGAGATGACCGAGGCGGGCCCGCGACGTGACCGCGGCGATCCCGGTGAGCTCGATGAACGGCTCGAAGATCGGCGCGTCGACCAACGGCGGGTCGACCTGGAAGTGGTCGTACAGCCACAACGACTCGAAGCCGAGTGCCTCCGCCTGCCGAGCGGCGTCGACCGTCCTCGCCCAGGCGGTCGGGCCGTCGAGCCCGAGGTACTCGCGATCGCAGCCCTGCGGCAGGGTGATACCGACCTTCACGACTGCCCCTGCAGACGGCCGAAGGCTGCCTCGACTCGCTCGCGCACCTGACCGACGACCGCGGAGTCGATGGCTCGCTCGTCGGCGATCGAATGCCAAAGGCCGGCGGCACGTACGAACTCGGGGAGCGTACACATGGCGGCCTCGACCTCCTCCCAGGTGACTCCCATCGCCTCGGGCCGGACGTCGACGCCGGCGCGGGCCAACGCCCGAACCATCTCTTCGACACCCGACTCGTGCATGACCGAGCCAAGGACGATGCCAAGCCCGACCGGCTGCCCATGGATGAAGTGCCGACCCGTCCGCTTCTCGAGGTTGTAGAAGAAGAAATGCTCCACGCCTTCGATATGGCGAGGGTTCCAGCCAGCGGCGTGGAACGTCTGACCGCCCCACCGATGCGCGTCCATGAGCGTCCGGATCCCGGCATCGGTGACGTCGTGGATGTCATCGAGCGCGCCGAGGACCGCGTCGAGACGCTCTCTGGCCTGCGCCACCAGCTTGGCGTCGTACGGCCATCGGGGCTCGGTCTTGCCCAGGTCGCGCGTGAGCGCCCAATCGAGATGCGCCGTGTGGTAGCACAGGATGTCGCCGATGCCGGCACGATTCAGCGCCGCCGGAGCACCGCCGATGATGTCGAAGTCGACGTACACCGCCTCCGGGACCGCGTAGCCGAGATAGCGGACCACGCCATCGCGGCGCAATCCGGCGCGGTGTCCGAAGGGGGCATTCACGGTCATCGCCGTCGGGACCTGGAAGAGGGGCAGCCGTCGACGCCAGGCCACGAACTTGGCGACATCGACCGCCTGACCACCACCCAACCCGATGACCGATGCCGCCACTGGCAGTCCGTCGAGGAGCGTGTCGAGCTGGTCGACATCCAGCGTCGTCACGTGATGGACACCCGCGAGCCCTGGACCGTCGAGCGCCTCCCCGAACAATGGCCACAGGTCGTCCATCGTCACGACGAGGTAGGGACGGTGGACGAAACTCGGCAGCTCCGCGAGAAGATCGCGACCGTACACCGTCGTGAAGCCCTCGCTCATGCCGCGATCCGCGTCGCGTGCGCCATGACCCGTTCCTCGGTCGCCTCGCGAGCGTCGAGCGTCACCGCGATGCGTCCTTCACGCATCACCACGATCCGGTCGCTGATACCGAGCACCTCGGGCAACTCCGACGAGACCATCACGATCGCCGTGCCCCGGGCAGTCAGGTCACGCAGCAGCGCGTAGATCTCCCGCTTCGCGCCGACGTCGACGCCTCGCGTCGGTTCGTCGATCAGCAGGATCCGGCACCGGGCGTTGAGCCACTTGGCGAGGATCACCTTCTGCTGGTTGCCACCCGAGAGGTTCTGCGCCGGCGTGGAGGGGCTCGGTGTCCTGATCGCCAGGCGGTCGATGAAGGCTTTGACGACGCGCCGCTCGCGGGCGGCTCGGATGATCCCTCCCGGCGCGACCTCGTCCATCCGCGCGATCGTCACGTTGGCGCTGACCGGCTGCAGGAGCAGGAGGCCGTCGGCCTTGCGGTCCTCGGTCAGGAGCCCGATACCGAGGGCGATCGCCTCCCGGGGCGACCGGATCGAGACCTCCTTCCCGAACAAGCGGATCGTGCCCGCATCGATGGGGTCAGCGCCGTGGATGGCTCGGAGGACCTCGGTCCGACCGGATCCCGCAAGCCCCGCGATCCCGAGGATCTCGCCCGCCCGGACGTCGAATCGGATGTCCTCGAAGACCCCGGAGCGGGTCAGTCCGCTGACCTGGAGAGCGACCTCGCTCGCCGGGCGCT
>DATHTG010000394.1:0-18544 GCA_035463515.1 Candidatus Limnocylindrales bacterium | reverse complement strand
GCGACCGGGACGGGCGTACCTCGACGGTCCGTGCCCCCCACGTCGTCCTCGCCGCTGGCGTGTTCCACTCGCCGCAGGTGCTGTTGCGGTCGGGCATCGGGCCAGCAGATGACCTTGCCGCGCACGACATCCCGCAGCGGGCAGCCCTCGACGGTGTCGGCCGCGGGTATCAGGACCACGCCGTCGTCTACATCACGTTCCAGGGGACGACGGAGCTGCGCGAGGATCACGTGATCCCCAAGGTGCGGCTGATCGCGAGGAGCGATCCCGCGCGCCGCACGCCGGACCTCCACGTGTTCATGCAGCCGTCGATCCGGATGGAGGGGCTGCCGCCGTTGCTGCCCGTGTCCGTGCGACTGCTCGAGCATCGAGCGACCGGCCGCGTCCGTCTGGCGTCCCCGGATCCGAACGAGCTGCCGATCGTCGAGCCGGCACTCCTGGAGCACCCCGGCGACATCGATGCGATGGAGGGTGGGATCGCGTTCGTCCGGGAGCTCGTTCGTCACCCCGCGCTCGCCGAGTTCTACGGCGACCTCGTCAACCCCGAACCGGACGCCGACATGCGCGACCACATCCTGTCGAGCTACATCTCCTATTACCACGGCGTTGGCACGTGCCGGATCGGCCCGGCCGACGACCCACTCGCCGTCGTCGATCCAGGTCTCCGCGTCCACGGCATCGATGGCTTGTGGGTCGCCGATGCCTCGGTCCTGCCGACCGTGCCGCACGCGAACACCAACCTCGCCGCGATCCTCGTCGGCGAGCTCGGGGCGCGCGCGGTGGCGGCGGCCTGACGGGGTCGAGGACCGTGCACGTCGGCATCGGGATCCCGACCCGCGACGGCGCACTGGGGCCGGGTGCGATCGTCGACTGGGCGAAGCGAGCCGAAGCCGCCGGGTTCAGCAGCCTCGCCGTTCTCGACCGGGTGGTCTTCCCCTTGCACGAGCCGCTGGTGACCCTGGCGACCGTCGCCGGCGCGACCGACCGCATCCGGCTCCTGGCGAGCATCGTGATCGGCCCCACCCGGGAGTCGACGCTGCTCGCCCGCCAGGCCGCGAGCCTGGACGGGCTGTCGGGCGGCCGGTTCTCGCTCGGTGTCGGGGTCGGTGTGCGACGCGACGACTACGCGGCCACTGGTCAGCCGTTCGAGAGGCGCGGCAAGCGGCTCGACGAGCAGCTCACCACCCTGCGCCGGATCTGGGCAGGCGTCCCGATCGGCGCGGAGGAGCTGGGGCCGATCGGCGCGCGAGCGGCGCGGCCGCGCGGTCCGGAGCTGCTGATCGGCGGCTACGTCGACGCCGTCGTCCGGCGGATCGTCGAGCACGGGGATGGCTTCATGGCGCCGGGGGGCGGCGTGCCCGAGAAGATGGCTTCTCTGTGGGCCGACGTCCGGTCCGCCTGGACAGCCGCGGACCGCCCGGGCACACCGCGCTGGGTCGGCTCGAGTTACGTCGCGCTCGGGCCCGACGCCGATCGGCAGGCGCGCGAGTACATCGAGGCGACATATGCCTTTGACCCCGCGCTCGCCGAGCGCCGGTTGCGCTCGATCCCGCAATCCGTGGCCGCCGTGCAGGACATCGTCGAGCGCCACGCAGCGATGGGCGTGGACGAGTTCGTCTTCCGCCCCTGCGCGGCGGACCCGGACCTCGTCGACCGACTCTGGGACGCCGTCGCGTCCCTCCCGGTCGTGCGACCCGGACCCGCCGAACTCGAGCTGGCGTGATCCGACGCTTCCGCGGCGGCGATCGCTGGTTCACCATCCTGCTGAGCGGCGCCACGCTCCTCCAATCCGCGACCGCAGTGGCTCGCCCGATGGTCTCTTATCGCGCCCTCGACATCGGGATGCCGCCCGAGACACTCGGGCTCGTCGCCACATCGTTCGCGATCGCGCCGGTCATCCTCGCGCTGTGGATCGGTCGCCGGATCGACCGCCACGGCCCGTTCCCGTTCCTCTTCACGGCCGCTGCCCTGCAGGCGGCGTCCGCCATCGCGCTCGTCTTCGTGACCGACACCGTCACCCTCCTTGCCGGCGTCGCGCTGCTCGGACTCAGCCAGCTCGTGTTCGTCGTCGCGAACCAGACGCTCGTGGGGAGCCGGAGCCACACGGAGTCATACGACCAGCGCTTCAGCAGCCTGTCCTTCTGTGCCTCGCTCGGGCAGATGATCGGACCAGCCGCGGGCGGCATCATCGCCGGGAGCGCGCTCGCCGCCGGCGGCAACGGTACGGCTCTCGCCCTGCTGTTCGGCGCGACGCTGTCGACGGTCGCCCTGCCGGTGATCGTGGTCCTGTGGCGACGGGACCCGGGCCCTGTCGTCGTCCCCGCCGAGGAGACGGACCGGCCGCGCTCGGTCTGGTCGATCCTCCGGATGCCGGGCATGGGGCCGGCCATGCTCGCGAGCCTGACGGTGTTGTCCGTGATCGACGTGATGGTCGTGTACCTGCCGGCCCTCGGCCAGGAGCGCGGCCTGTCGGTCGCGGTCGTCGGGGCGCTGCTGTCCGTCCGTGGCGGAGCGTCGATGGTGTCGCGCCTTGCCATCGCCGGGCTGATCCGTCGGTTCGGGCGGCCGCGCCTGATGGTCACGGGTCTTGTCATCGCGGCAGGTGCCGTCGCGTCGTTGGCCGTCCTGCCCCTGCCGCTGATGTTCGTGGCGATGGCCATCGCCGGCGCGACGCTCGGGATCATGCAGCCGATGACGATGTCCTGGGTGGCGGCGCGGGCGTCTGCCGACGCGCGCGGGATGGCGCTCTCGCTGCGCATCACAGGCAACAGGGCGGGGCAGGTCGTCATCCCGCTCGCCGCTGGATCCGTCGCCGCGGTGAGCGGCGCGGCGGGCGTGCTTGCTGCAGCCGGCGTCGCCGTCGCGTTGTCGGCTGCTGTCGTCGCGATCCGGCGACCCGAGGCCTGACGCCTCGCCAAGAGTCTCGCCGCGCGGTCAGCCCAGCCGGAGGTTCGGCAGGACCTCCCTGCCGAAGACCTCGATGAACTCCTCCTGGTTGCGCCCGACGTTGTGCACGTGGACTTCGTCGTAGCCCATGTCCACGTAGTGCTGGATGTGCTTGCAGTGGGCCTCGAGGTCGCTGCTGATCATCACCCGGTTCTTGAAGTCCTCGGGCCGCACGAGCTTCGCGATCCCGGCGAAGTCCTCCGGGTTCTTGATGTCCTGCTTCGGGAAGAAGGCCATCCCGCCGTTGGGCCACTCGACCATCGCGTTCTCGGTGGCCTCCGCATCGGTCCGAGCCCACGAGATGTGGATCTGGAGCATCTTGGGGCCGGCCTTGGGGTCCTTCCCCGCCTCCGCGCGGCCCTCCTCGAACTTACCCCAGATCATCTCCATCTTCTCGTCGGCGGCGCCCACGGTGATGAGCCCGTCCGCGAACTTGCCGGTCTTCTTGGCGTTGATCGGGCCGGCTGTCGCGACGTAGACGGGGACCTTCTGGTCGTCGGGCGGGCGCGTGTACAACTTTGCCCGCTCGAGCGTGAAGTACTTCCCGTCGTGTCGGACGACCTCGCCCGTGAAGAGCTTGTTGATGACCTCGATCGCCTCGAACATCATCGCGCTGCGGATCGGCACCTCCGGCCAGACCGGCGCGACGACGTGCTCGTTCAAGGCCTCGCCGGCGCCCAGCCCGAGGTAGAAGCGGCCCGGGTACATCGCGCCGAGGGTGGCCGCGGCATGGGCGATCACCGCGGGGTGATAGCGGAAGCCCGGGCAGGTGACGGCGGTCCCGAACGGCAGCGAGGTCCGCTGCCCGAGCGCGCCCATGAAGGCCCACGCGAAGCCGCTCTGGCCCTGCTGCGGGGTCCAGGGATGGAAGTGCTCCGAGACCATGAAGCCCGCCTCGAAGCCGGCCTCCTCGGCCTTGGCGCACCAGTCGACGAGGTCCGTCGGATGGAACTGCTCCATCATCGCGGCGTAGCCGATCTTCGTCATCGGGTCTCTCAGCGATCCTTTCCAGCGCGGTCCGGGACGTGCCCTATCGCAGATCGCGATTATCGCTCGAAGCCCGCGTACCGGCTCGACCCGGTGCGATGATGGCAGCATGGATCTCGAGATCCTCCGCACGCGCGGGCTGGGCAACTCGACGTACGTGCTTTCCTCCGACGGCGAAGCCGTCGTCGTCGATCCGCCGCGGGACGCGTGGCGCGTGCGCGAGATCCTCGAGCGACGCGGCTGGCGGCTCAGGACCGTCGTCGAGACGCACGTCCACAACGACTACCTGTCGGGCGCGCTCGAGCTCGTCGCCTCCGAGCGAGCGTCGGTCGTCGCGCCGGCGCGCGGGCGGTACGAATTCGACCACCGCCCCGCCGATGACCGAGATGAGGTGGAGGTCGCGGGCATCCTGCTGCGCGCCCGGGCGACGCCCGGACACACGCCCGAGCACCTCGCGTGGGAGGTCCACGACGGGTCGTCGGGTGCCGACACCACGCCGGCTGCGGTCCTCACCGGCGGGTCGCTGCTCGTGGGCAGCGTCGGCCGGACGGACCTGCTCGGCGACGACGCGACCGACGAGCTGACGAGCCGGCAACTCGCGTCGCTTCGAGCCCTCGCGCAGCTCCCTGACGAAGTGGCGCTGTGGCCGACCCACGGCTCGGGCAGCTTCTGCGCGGCCGGGCCGATGCACGACGAGCCGACCTCGACGATCGGGGCGGAGCGATGGACGAACCCGCTGTTCATGGTCGCCCAGGGCCGGGCGCCAGGCAGCTTCGAGGAGCAGCTCATCGCCGGCTTCATGCCGTATCCCGCCTATTACGGCGAGATGGCCGCGATGAACCGGGCCGGTCCCACCGTCCTCGGCAAGCGGCCGGCCCTGGCGACGCTGACTGCTGCGGAGGTTCGCGCAGCCATCGATGGCGGCGCGAGGGTCATCGACGGCCGGTCGCGACGCGAGATCGCGGCGGGGCACATCCCGGGCTCCCTGACGATCGAGCTCGGTGACACGTTCGCCTCCTACGTGGGTTGGATCCTGCCCGTCGGCACGCCGCTGGTCCTCGTGCTGCCCGATCGAGACGGCGCGGCGGACGAGGCCGTCGACCAACTCGTCCGCATCGGATTCGACCGTCTGGTCGGCGTGCTCGCGGGGGGTGTCGACGCGTGGGTCACCGCCGGTGAGCGGCTATCCGGGATGGCGACCGTGACGCCGCGCGAGCTGGCCGACGAGCTGCGCGCCGACGCCTCCCCGGTCGTGGTCGATGTCCGCGATCCGAAGGAGTGGCGGGAGGAGGGCCGGATCGACGACGCCGTGGAGATGCCGCTCTCGAGCATCATCGCGGGGCTCGGTCCGTCGATCCCCGACGGTGTCCCGATCACCGTGGCCTGCAAGTCGGGCGCCAGGGCGACGATCGCGGCAGGTCTGCTCGAGGCTCGCGGCCATCCCGTCCGGCTGGTCGCACGGGGCGGGATCCCGGACGTCGCCGAGCGACTGGCGACGGAGTCGGGGACGAAGACGGTTTGACCTCGACCGCCTCGACGCTCCCGGCCGAATACGAGGCGGCGGTCCGCAGGGATACGTCCGAGACGACAGCGTCGCAGCGTGACCGATTCCACCTGCCGGTCGGTCGGGATGGCCGACCGAAGGCGTATCTGGCCGGACAGAGTCTCGGGGCGCAGCCGGTCGCCGCTCGGGCGGCGGTCGAGGAGCGACTCGACGCGTGGGCTCGTCTCGGCGTCGACGGCTGGTTCGACCCGGCGCGACCGTGGATCGATGTCGAGCGCGAGCTCGCGGGCGCGACGGCCCGCCTGGTCGGCGCGGCACCGTCCGAGGTCACCACCGCGAACACGCTGACCATCAACCTGCACCTGCTGCTCGCCGCCTTCTATCGACCGAACGGTCGGCGCCGGCGGATCCTCATCGATGCGCCCACGTTCCCGTCAGACCGCTACGCGGTCGAATCCCAGCTCCGGCATAACGGGCTCGATCCCGCGAGCGACCTCGTCGTCGTGCGCCCGCGTGACGGCGAGGAGACGATCCGCCCCGACGACCTCGACGACGCGATCGGCCGAAACGGAGACGAGCTCGCGGTCGCCCTGCTCGCTGGCGTCAACTACGCGACGGGCCAAGCGTTCGACATCCGCCGCCATACCGGCGTGATCCACGCCGCAGGCGCGATCGCGATCTGGGACCTGGCGCATAGCGCCGGGAACTTGCCGATGGACCTGCACGACGACGGCGTCGATGCCGCGGCGTGGTGCACGTACAAGTACCTGAACAGCGGGCCGGGTGCGTTGGCGCAGCTGTTCATCCACGAGCGGTTCTCGGACTCCGTGGCGACGCCGCGCCTCGCTGGATGGTGGGGCAATGATCCGCGGAGTCGATTCGCGATGGCAGAGACGTTCGCCCCGGGACCGGGCGCGGACGGCTTCCGGATCTCGACGCCGCCGATCCTGTCGCTCGCTCCGATCGCGGTCTCGCTCGCGATGTTCGACGAGGTCGGGATGCCCGCCCTGCGAGCAAGGTCGATCGCCCTGACCGGCGAGTTGGAGCGGCTCATCGAGACACACGTGCCTGACGCGACGATCATCACGCCGCGGGACCCGTCCGCCCGGGGATGTCAGCTGACGATCCGCGTCCGGGACGCGCACGAACGTCTGCGCGCACTCGAGGCGTTCGATGTCGTCGTCGATGTGCGCGAGCCCGACCTGATCCGGCTCGCGCCGGTCCCGATGTACTGCTCGTTCGAGGATGTCGTCCGGGCGGTCGACGCGCTCCGTCAGACGAGCTGATCAGCTCGCCGCGCGCCAGCGGCGTCGGCTCGGATCCCACGCCCCGACGACCCGGACCGACCCCGGTGGTTCCGTCGCTGCGACGTGGCGCCGTCGCGTCTCGACCGTCTCGTGCCAGCCGGGCGGGACGAGGCGCGGTGCGAGATCGGCGAGGGGAGCGAGGACGAACAGCCGTTCTCCGAGGTCGCGATGGGGGACTTGGAGTCGTTTCGCCGCTTTCGCGGTGTCGATCGTCGCGTCGGTCGACCGCGCACCGGGCGATCGCTCGACGTCGACGCGATGCCGTCCATAGACGAGCAGGTCGAGATCGATCTCACGGGGTCCCCAGCGCTCGCGAGGTCGCCGCCCGGCCTGGCGCTCGAGGGTCTTGAGGGAGCCGAGCAGCGCCAGTGCGCCGGTCTCGGCGTCGCGACGATCACCGCGGACGTCGAGGGCCACAGCGGCGTTGCGGAACTCCGGCTGCTCGGTCATGCCCCACGGCCGCGTCGCGTAGAGACGTGACACGCGCTTCACGGCGACGCCCGGAAGCCCGTCCAACGCGGCGATGGCGTCGGCCATGGACGCCCCGGCATCGCCGAGGTTCGCGCCGAGCCCGACGTAGGCGCGGATCGTCGATCGAGGGCGCATCGAGCCGACCTTACTATCCGGCGATGGCGCCAGAGGTCGAGGTCGCGGTCTTCCATGTCGAGGCCACGCCCGAGAGCGGCCCACTCACCCGGGCGACGGTCAGCGCGCGGCTCGATAACGCCGAGCGACACCGCGCTGGCTTCCTCGCAGCCGGCGCCGCTCGCGTCGACGTCCTCGAAGGACGGCCCGACCCACGCTCGTTCGGGGCGCGGCTTCGAGATCTCGCCGCGGGCGTCGGCGACGGCGGGCTCATCGTCCTCGGTTCGGGCTCGATCCCACGCGCGAGCCCGGTGGACCGACGGGAGCTCGTGGCTGCTGCGGCATCCGTCGCCCCTCGGGCGCTGACCAACAACGCGTATTCGGCCGATGTGATCGCCGTTGCGCGCGCACGGTCCGTCCTATCCGACGTGCCGGATCTCGCCACGGACAATGCGCTCCCCCGCTGGCTCAAGGAGGCCGCCGGCGTGCCGGTCGAGGATCGGCGGCGCAGGCGCAGGCTCGGTGTGGACATCGACGGGCCACTCGATCTCATCCTGCTCGGTGAGCGGTGGGCGTCATCCATCGACCCTGCGGACGCCGAGCACGTCCGCGCGACGTTCGAACGCATCCGCCTCGTGACCACCGATGCTGCCGCGGAGCTCCTCGTGGCGGGACGGGTCTCGGCGTCGAATCTCACCTGGCTGGAGTCCCACACCGCATCGAGGACACGGGCACTCGTCGAGGAGCGCGGGCTCCGCACCCGGCATGTCGGCCAGCGGCGGGCGGCGTCCGTGCTCGGCGCGCTGCTCGATCGCGACGGCCCGTCGTCACTCGGCGCGCACCTCGCCCGACTCGCCGACGCCGCGATCGTCGACACGCGCGTCCTCCTCGCCCATCGGTTCGGTGCGGACGAAGCCGGTTGGCCCGCCGCGGAGGACCGTTTCGCCTCCGATCTCTTGCTCCGCGACCGGATCGCTGACGCCTGGCTCCGTGACCTGACGGCATCCGCGGTGGACGCCTCGATCCCGATCGTCCTCGGCGGCCACACCCTCGTCGGGCCGGGGTTGCCACTGGCGATCGCTCGTCGTCGCTAGCATCGGCGCTGTGAGGCCGCTCCGACCCGCGATCCGCCGCGATCCGCCGCCTGACCTGTCGGATCTCGACGACCATCCGGGACTCGCCGCCCGCATCCGTGACGAGATCCGGACGTCAGGCCCGATGCCGTTCGTCCGGTTCATGCAGCTGGCGCTCTATGACCCCGACGGCGGGTATTACCGCTCCGCGGACGCGCGGCCCGGCCGTGGTGGCGACTTCCTCACGGCGCCGGAGCTCCATCCGATCTTCGGTGAGATGGTCGGCCGCGCCGTGGCGGAAGCGTGGCGCATCCTCGGGAAGCCCGACCCCTTCGTCGTCCGCGAGCACGGCGCCGGCGCAGGCGCGCTCGCGATCCCGATGCTGCGCGACCTGCCGGCGACGATCCGGTACTCACCGGTCGAGGTCGATCACCGGCGACTCCTGGCCCTGCGCGAGCGGCTGACCTCGGAGGATCTCGCCGACCGCATGATCGATCTCGATGTCGACGCGTCGTTCGACGGCGTCGTGATCGCAAACGAAGTGCTCGACGCCTTGCCGGTCCACCGCGTCCGGAGGCGCGCCGACGGCCTGCGCGAGCTCGCGGTCGACATGGACGCCGATCGAGCGTTCGTGGAGGTCGAGATCGACCCGACGACGCCAGCCCTTGCTGAGCGGCTCGACGCGGAGGGGGTGGACCTCGTCGACGGGCAGACCGCCGAGATCGCGCTCGCCGTCGACGAGTGGGTCGCGACCGCGGCCCGGCCGCTCCGCCGGGGCATGGCGCTGTTCATCGACTACGGTGCGCCGGCCGCCGAGCTGTACGACCACATGCGCCGCCGAGACGGCACACTTCGCGGGTACGTCCGCCACCAGGTCGGCGACGACCCATACCGGTTCGTCGGCCGGCAGGACCTGACGGCCCATGTCGACATCACGGCGGTGCAGCGTGCCGCCGAGGCAGCTGGCCTCACGACACTCGGGATCACGACCCAGGCGGAAGCGCTCATGGGCCTGGGCATCGAGGAACGGCTTCGTGATGTCCAGGCCGACCCGGCGACGACGATCGAGGCCTACACGCTGCTGCGGTCGTCCTTGATGCGCCTCCTCGATCCCGCGGCCATGGGCCGGTTCCGGTTCATGGCCTTCGGCCGAGACTGGCCGCCGAACCCTTTGCCGGGCTTCCTCGCGTACCGGCTGGGCCGTCAGAGCACCCCTCGGGCCGACTAGGGCGAATGCCGTATTGCCCGCGCATGCCGCGGGCCGTCACGCTCTCCATGGTCGTCGCACGACCGCATCGCGACGGGGAGCACGACGCGAACCTGCACGCGCGCTCGGCGCGTCGCGCTCCCCGCAGCGGTGCCCGCGGTGTCCGAAGCACACCGCCCTCCCCGCGCGACCGATCCGGATCGGCACCCTCCTCTGTCGATCCGTGGGCGCCCGGCGACGAGACCGGACGACCCGTGCGGCGACCCCATCCCGGCGCCTCGTGCCAGCCTCGGTCCGACCGGTCCCACTGATAGAATGAGCCTGCGTGGCGACTCCACGGAGACGCCCCTGCCTGCCGCCTCTTGGACCTTCCCGAAGGGAGTTCGGTTGGAACAGCTCTGGTACGTCGTGGGCTTCGCCTTCGCCGGCGTGTCGTTCGTGTTCCTCACGATCGGAGCCGCGTGGCTCGTCTCCCATCGCAACAAGGGTGACGTCCACAAGGGCCTGCCCTACGAGTCCGGCATCGACACATACGGCGACACCCACGGACGGTTCGGGCTGTCGTTCTACATCTATGCGCTGCTCTTCGTGGCGTTCGACATCGAGGTGATCTTCATCTACCTCTGGGCCATCGTGTTCAAGGATCCCACTCTGAACCCGGCCGGGCTGTTCATCAGCATGGTCGTGTTCGTCCTCATCCTCTTGCTCGGCCTCGCGTATGCGTGGCGGAAGGGAGCGCTCACATGGCGGTGAGACCCGACCGCGTCAATCCCGATGGACTCGGTGCCGGTCCGACCGACGCCACCGAGATCCCGTCGGACGTCCCGGCGCAGCCCGCGCTGCCGGCCACCCGGCCGGCGGACGACGTGCTCGCGCCCATCGTCGTCCCCAACACACTGTGGCGATCGTCGGACCCTGCCGCCTACGACGGCGACCAGCCGACCGACATCACCCATCTCGCCCAGGTCGAGCTCGATGCGAACGCGCGCCGCGACAACGCGCGCTGGAGCGGCCCGCTCGAAGTCATCCCGACCAAGGCCGACTACGTCCTGGACCTGATCCGGATGAACAGCCTGTGGCCGCTCTTGTCCGGCCTTGCGTGTTGCGCGATCGAGATGATGTCGGCGGCGACCTCGAAGAACGATATGGACCGCTGGGGCATGTTCCCGTTCCGGGCGAGCCCCCGCCAGGCCGACGTCCTGATCGTGGCCGGGACGCTGACGACGAAGATGGCCGGCCCGCTCGTCCGGCTCTGGGAGCAGATGCCCGAGCCGAAGTGGTGCGTCGCGATGGGCGACTGCACCTGCTCCGGCGGACGCTACAAGCGGAGCTACTCGACGGTGGAGGGGATCGATCGGGTGATGCCCGTCGACGTGTACGTGCCGGGCTGCCCGCCGCGTCCCGAGGGACTCATCTACGGGATGATGAAGCTCCAGCAGCTCGTCAAGGATCGCCGCGGCCACTGGCCGGAGCGCGCGATCGGCCCGACCGTCCCCGCGCAGGTCTGACGTGGACCGCGCGTTCAAGGCCCGCCTCGAGCGGCGGTTCGGCGAGCAGCTGACCGGCCCCGTCCGTCAGCGCCACGACGAGACGGAGATCCGCATCGCCGTCGGCGACGTCGTGCCGGTGATCACGGCACTCCACGACGAGCCGGACCTCGCCTTCGAGTTCCTCGCCGACCTGTGCGGCGTCGATACCGGCAAGGTGATGCAGGTCGTCTACCACCTCTGGAGCCCGACGACCACCGACTGGCTGCGGGTCATCGTCGACGACCTGTCGCGAGAGGACCCCCGCGTCCCATCGGTGACCTTCATGTGGAAGGGCGCCGAATGGATGGAGCGCGAGGCCTACGACATGTTCGGCATCACGTTCGAGGGCAACCGCGATCTTCGCCGGATCTACATGCCGCCCGATTACCAGAGCTTCCCGCTCCGCAAGGACTTCTATCTGCCCGACGATGCCGCCCGGTCGCCGGGCGCCGGCGTCCGCCACATGGAGCAGACGCACACGCCGACCGAGATCCCCGCGGCGCGCACGCCACGCCGGATCAGCGCCGGGACATGAGGACCCTTCGATGACCGCCACTTCCCCGCGCCCCGCTGCGCCCACGAACGATCGGTCGAGCCTCGGTGCGGACACCTTCGCCGGCGAGCCCGACGACCCGCGCATCCAGCTCGATCGCGACCTCGGCGTCTTCGAGCCGGTCCCGCCGTATCCGCCGCGCACCGAGCGCGAGGCGGAGTTCTACTCGCTTCGTGACGGCGAGATGTTCCTCAACATGGGACCGCAGCACCCGTCGACCCACGGCGTGCTCCGCGTCGTCCTCAAGCTCGACGGGGAGAAGGTCGTCGACCTCGACCCGGTCCTGGGCTACCTGCACCGTGGCGTCGAGAAGCTGTGCGAGAACGCCGACTACCACCACGCCATCGCCTACCTCGACCCGCTCGAGTACGTCAGCTCGCTGTTCTGCGAGTGGCCCGGCGTCATGGCGTTCGAGAAGCTGCTCGACGTCGAGGTGCCGCGCCGCGCCCAGTACATCCGCGTCCTTTCCGCGGAGCTGAACCGGATCGCCAGCCACTCGCTGTTCCTCGGCTGGATGGCGCTCGACCTCGGCGGCCTCACGCCGATCCTGTGGTCCTTCATCGAGCGCGACGAGATCGTCGAGATGCTCGCCGCGCTGACCGGTCAGCGGATGCTCTTCAACTACTTCCGCATCGGCGGCGTCAACGGCGACCTGAACCACGAGTTCATGAGCCGGCTCGGCGACTGGATGAGCCACGCGACCGAGCAGGTCGAGGCCGGCAACACGCTGCTCAACGAGAACGAGATCTTCGTCCGCCGTATGCGCGGCCTCGGCAAGATCGACTCGAAGACGGCGCTGCGCATGACGATGAGCGGCCCGAACCTCCGCGCCACCGGCGTCCCGTTCGACATGCGGCGCGCCCACCCGTACGCCGCTTATCCCGAGCTCGATTTCGACATCCCGACCCGCGACGAAGGCGATTGCCTCGCCCGCTACCTGCTGCGGATGGACGAGATCAAGCAGAGCCTGCGCATCATCGACCAGTGCCTGCATCAGATGCCCGACGGCCCCGTCATGGCCAAGCTGCCGCGGCTGCTTCGGCCGCGGCCCGGCCGTGCGTATGCCGGCATCGAGGCGCCGCGTGGCCAGTACGGGGTCTACGCGATCAGCGACGGCACCGACCAGCCGTTCCGGATGCGGATCCATGATCCGTCGTTCCTGCACCTGCAGTCGGTCGGGCTGATGATGCCTGGGCATCTGGTGGCGGACACCATGGCGATCATGGCCTCCCTCGATCCGATCATGGGTGGCGTCGACAAATGAACCTCGCCCGGCGCGTCGCGCACGGTAGTTCGGTCCGATGACAGTCATCTCCCGTGGTTGGGATCGGCTGACGCTGCCGGGCAAGTTCCTGTTCGTCCTGGTCCCGCTGCTCATCGTCCTGACGGTCGTCGCGATCGTGCTGATCACGGCCTTCGGCCAGCTGGCCATCGACACGCTGGCTGCCAACCTGCCGATCGTCCGGTTCGTCGTGGCCGCCACGATCATCCTGCTGATGACCGTCCCGACGGCGTTCCTGATCATCTACATGGAGATGAAGATCATCGCCCTGATGAATCTTCGGATCGGGCCAGACCGGGTCGGGCCGTTCGGGTCGCTCCTGTCGGTGGTCCACGGGCTCAAGGTCCTCATGAAGGAGGACTTCACGCCGACCGGTGCCGACTCGCTGGTCTTCACCTGGGCTCCGGTCGTCGTCTACCTCGCCAGCGTCATGACGCTGCTGGTCATCCCGTTCGCGCCGGGCCTGTTCGGCGCAGACCTCAACCTCGGCCTGTTGTACTTCTTCGCGGTGAGCGGCCTGGCGGTCGTCGGCCTGTTGATGGCCGGCTGGTCGAGCTACAACAAGTACTCGTTGCTGGGCGGGCTCCGCGCGGCCGCGCAGGTCGTGAGCTACGAGATCCCGCTGACGCTGTCGGTCGTCGGGCTGCTGCTGCTGGCGGGCACGATGAGCCTCAACCAGCTGGTCCTCAACCAGGCCGGCTGGTTCACCGACTGGTACATCTTCCAGCAGCCGCTCGGCGCGCTGATCTTCTTCATCGCCGCAACCGCCGAGGCGAACAGGACCCCGTTCGACCTGACGGAGGCCGACTCCGAGATCGTCGCCGGCTTCGCCACCGAGTACTCCGGCATGCGGTTCGGGTTCTTCTTCTTCGCCGAGTACGTGAACGTGTTCATCGTCTCGGCCCTCTTCACCACGCTGTTCCTCGGCGGCTGGAACGCGCCCTTCGCGATCCCGGATGCGTGGCGGATCCAGCTGAGCCTCGACCCCGCATCGTTCAACGTCGGGCTGCTGCTGTACGTAGCGGTGGTGCCGCTCGTGCTGACGCTCCTCTTCGCCGCCCCGTTCTACCTGCTCAGCTCACGCGTCAAGTGGTGGCAGGCGCTGATCATCGGGTTCGTCCTCGCCAACCTGTTCGTCGTCGCGTTGCTCGTCGCGTGGGCGTACATCGGACTCGACTGGGTCGCCGGTATCCTCTGGTTCATGCTCAAGACGTACACGCTCGTGTTCACGTTCGTGTGGATGCGCGGGACGTTGCCGCGCGTGCGCGTCGACCAGCTCATGGGCTTCGCGTGGAAGTGGCTGCTGCCCGCGTCGCTCCTGAACCTCTTCGTGACCGCGGCCGCGATCATCGTGTTGGGACGCTGACCGATGAGCTTCATGGTCCCGGGCCTCGGCATCGTCAAGGGCATGGCGCTGACCCTGCGCCGGTTCTTCGAGCCGAAGGCCACGATCATGTACCCCGAGCAGCGGGCCGACGTCGCCGCCAAGTTCCGCGGCCGGCTCCAGCTGCTCTACGACGAGTGGGGCACGCTCAAGTGCGAGACGTGCTTCCAGTGCGCCCAGGCGTGCCCGATCGAGTGCATCGACATGGGCGGCACCGACACGCGCGGTCGCTTCCACGTGCACTGGGGTCCACCGGAGACGTACGGCGAGCGCCGCGAGGAGTCGGCGGTCCGGCGGGCTGGCCGGCCGGTGCCGGATCCCGCGTTCCGCCCGTTCGAGCCGCTCGACATGACCGAGCTCGACCGGATCCTCGAGGACTTCGACCACGATCCGGCGCACATGCTGGAGATCCTCGAGGCGACCCAGGAGGCCTATGGCTACCTGCCGGTGGCCGCGCTCAAGCGGATCAGCCACGTGACGGGTGCCTGGTACGCGATGATCTACGGGGCGGCGAGCTACTACGCGCACCTCCGCTTCGAGCCGCCGACGGCGACCGAGCAGAGCGACGCTCTCGGGCGGAATCGTCCAGCGGAATCCGCTTATGTCGCGGCACTCGACGCCGCCCTGCAGGGAGGCGGCCGCCAGAGCGCGTCCGCCCGCGCCTGACATGGTGAACCTGCTCAAGACGCCGGCCGCGTGGCCGCGCATCCTGCTGGGACGCGCCGACGCGGACCCGACCGACCTCGACGCCGCGGTCGCGGCGGGCGCGTTCGAGGGGTTGCAGCGGGCCTTCCGCGACCTCGGCGGAGCCGGGACGATCGCGGCGATCACGGCCGCAAGCCTGCGCGGCCGAGGCGGTGCCGGCTACCCGACCGGCGACAAGTGGCGGACAGCCGCCACGACCGACTCGACGAAGCGATACGTCGTCGCGAACGGCTACGGTGCCGACCCGGCATCCCACACCGATCGCACGCTGATGCTGCGCGACCCATACGCCGTCATCGAGGGCACGGCCATCGCCGCGACCGCGATCGGCGCCCGTGAGGCGTTCATCGCGGTGCGTGGCGAGGATGCCGAGGTGATCTCCACGCTGTCGGCGGCCGTGGGTCACGCCACTGACGCCGGCTTCCTCGGTGACGACGTCCTGGGCTCTGGTCGCGAGCTGTGGGTGACGGTCCGCCCGGTGCAGGGCGCCTACATGCTCGGCGAGGAGACGGTGCTGCTCAAGGCGCTCGAGGGCAAGCGCGGCCAGCCCGAACAGCGCCCGCCGCACCCCGCGGTCAAGGGTCTCGACGACAAGCCGACCGTCGTCAATAACGTGCAGACCCTGGCCGCCGTCCCGTGGATCCTTCGCGAAGGACCCGAGGCGTTCCGAGCGACCGGCTCCGCCCGGGCGCCGGGCACCGTGCTCGTCCAGGTTCGGACACCCGGCAAGGACGGCGTGGCGGAGGTCCCGCTCGGGACGCCGATCCGGGAGGTGCTCAAGCTCGGCGGGAAGCTGCCGGAGGGCCGCACGCTGCAGGCGGTCCTCATCGGCGGTCCGTCCGGTGGCCTGCTGCCGCCCGACGTCCTGGATGCCCCGTACGACTTCGACACGCTTCGCGAGGCCGGCGCACACATCGGGTCGGGCTCCGTCGTCGCCGTCGACGACCGCACCGATCTCGTCGAGCTCGTGAGCGTCCTGACTCGCTTCTGCTCGAATGAGGCGTGCGGCAAGTCGATCCCGTGCCGGATCGGGACGCGCAGGCTGGCCGAGATCGTCGCCCGCCGGGAGGTCGGGCTCCGGCGGCCGGTCGACACGCAGCTCGCCGCGGACCTGGCGCACGACATCGTCGCGTCCGCGCTCTGCGACCACGAGCGGTTGGCGACGCTCCCGCTCACGAGCGGGATGCGATACTTCGGGTCCGCCTTCGATCCTGAGAGCCGGCCCACGCCGGTCGCTTCCGAGTCCGCCCGATGACCGACACCATCGCCCGCCCCGAGCGCCGCGCAGCCGAGGTCGAAGCGTCGACCCCGGCGACCACGCGCGAGTCGCTGGCCGAGCGGCTGATCGATACGCAGTCGCCGCAGCGTCCCCAGTCCACGCCCCGCATCCGCATCGAGGTCGACGGCCGGGTCGTCGAAGGCTTCGAGGGCCAGACGATCCTCGAGGTCTGTCGGGATAACGGGATCGAGATCCCCACCCTGTGCTACGAACCGAAGCTGCCCGGCTTCGGTGCCTGTCGCATGTGCGTCGTGGAGGTCGAGGGCGAAGAGCATCCGCCGATCTCGTGCTCGCGCTCCTGCGAGGACGGCATGAAGGTCCAGACCCAGACCGAGGAGGTGCGCCGGCTGCGGCGGACGAACCTCGAGCTGATCTTCTCGGACCACAACGCCTACTGCCTCCCGCCATGCCAGAACAAGTGCCCGAGCCACATCGATATCCCGGGCTTCCTCAAGGCCAACGCCGAGGCCAACTGGCGTGAGAGCACGCGGATCTTCAAGCGGACGATCCCCTTCCCGTCCGTGCTCGGGCGGGTGTGTCCCGCGCCGTGCGAGGAGCACTGCCGGCGCGACGAGGTCGACGAGGCCATCGCGATCCGCGACTCGCATCGGTACGCGGGCGACCAGGTCCTCAAGTCGATGCTCGATGACGGCGTCGATCCGCCGATCCCGTTCGAGCAGCAGGTCGGGTCGGGCAGGCGTGCCGCGGTCATCGGCTCCGGCCCGGCCGGCATGGCTGCCGCCTACTACCTGCTCATCGCCGGTCACGACGTGACGGTGTTCGAGCGCGACCCCGCACCCGGCGGCATGCTCCGGTACGGGATCCCGCAGTACCGCCTCCCGAAGATCGAGGTCCTCGAGGCCGAGTACGAGTCGGTCACGAGGCTCGGGGCGCGGATCGTCACGAATGCCGGGCTCGGCCGCGACTTCACGCTCGACGACTTGACCAACCAGGGCTACGACGCGGTCGTCGTCGCGATCGGCTGCTATGACACGAACAAGCTCGGCATCCCGAACGAGGAGGCCGACGGCGTCATCGACGGTCTCGAGTACCTGCGCACGGCCACGCTGGGGCTGCCGTATCCAGGCCATGCCGGCAAGCGCGTCGTCGTCATCGGTGGCGGATTCACGTCGATGGACTGCTCTCGGACGTCGATCCGGCAGGGCGCCAGCGAGGTGACGCTCGTCTACCGCCGCGACATGAAGGACATGCCGGCCGCCGACGAGGTCCACGAGGCCATCGAGGAGGGTGTCACCGCCATCTTCCAGGCGGGGCCGACGCGGATCATCGTCGACGACAAGACCAAGAAGGTCACCGGCGTGGAGTTCATCAGGATGCAGCTCGGCGAGCCCGACGCGTCCGGGCGCCGTCGACCCGAGCCCGCGCCAGGCACGGAGTTCACCATCCCGGCCGATCGCGTGCTGCTCGCCATCGGCCAGGGGCCTGAGCTGGACTGGACCGGTACACCTGGCAACGAAGGTGTGGAAGCGGCGAAGAACCGCCTCAAGGCCGACGCGGTCACGTTCTGGACCGGTCGGACCGGCGTGTTCGGGAGCGGTGACGTACGGATCGGGGCATCGACCGTCGTCGAGGCGATCGCGGAGGGGCGCCGCGCGGCGTACGCGGTCGACGCCTACCTCAAGGGCATGGACCTCGACGCGATCCGTACCCGCCAGACACTCGCCGAACCGCAGCCCGAGTTCCTGTCGATCGTGCCGTTCACCGGCGAGATCAAGGAGCCGCGCTACCGGTTGAAGCCGCTCCCGGCGGAGGAGCGCAACGACAGCTACATCGAGTACGAGCTGCCGTACACGCGCGAGGAAGCGATGGCGGAGTCGACCCGCTGTCTCCAGTGCACGTGCGAAGCGATCGGGTTCTGCGACCTGCGCAGGCTGGGGATCGAGTACGGGACCACGCTGCAGACCCTCGAGCCGAACCATCACCAGGGTGCCGGCTACCGATCGATCACCGAGAACCGGTTCACCGGCATCAACCACGACTACATCCGCGATGACTCCCACGCGTTCATCCTTCGCGAGCCCTCGCGCTGCATCGATTGCGGCCGGTGCGCGAACGTCTGCGCGGAGGTCGTCGGCGCCGCCTGCTACGACTTCATGCGGATCGGCTTCGACACGCTGGTTACGACGCCGCTCGACATGAGCCTCAACGACACGCCGTGCGTGTCGTGCGGGCGCTGCGCCGA